>CAZZXB010000063.1:0-317 GCA_964658025.1 uncultured Janthinobacterium sp. | reverse complement strand
CGCGCGATCGTCGCGGACCGGCTCGAGCCGAGCGCGGTCGTCGCTTCGGCGACGGAGGGCGGATCGTACGAAACGATCGCGTTGTTCGAAGGGTTCGCGAGCGGCGTCGAGGAGCAGGTCGCGCGCTTCGGCGCGCTCGCGGGCGCGCTCGACCTCCACGCGAGCGACGTCGATGCCGCGACCGTCGCGAGCCGCGACGGCGCGGCGCGCGTCGGCGGCGACGTGCGCGTTCGCGTGAGCGCGCCGCCCGCGTCGTTCGTACGCGTCGACGCCGAAGCGCTCGCGCACCATGCGCACGCCCTCGCGCACCGATTTCT
>CAZZXB010000062.1:0-16898 GCA_964658025.1 uncultured Janthinobacterium sp. | reverse complement strand
GCGTCGCGCCGCCGGACGTTTACGGAAGCGGTAAGAGCGAGGCCGCCGGCGCCAAGGTCTCGTCGTTCGGCTTCTCCGGGGAACCCGATTCGACGAGTTGGCGGTAGTTCGTCAGGCGGGACCTCAGCCGCGCGACGTCCGCGCCGAGTTCGGTCGATTGCCGGATCGCGCGCGTGAGTTCGGTCGAATCGAAGCTGTAATCGAAGCGCTGCAGGCTCGCGACGATCGCGTTACTCTGCAGGTGGAGCGCGGCGAACGAACGGCGTAACGCGATCCCCTGTTCGCGATACGTCGGATAGTTCGATAGCACGATCTCGCGCTTCACGCGGGCCTGCTCCACCTCGGAGCGCAGTTCCGCGAGCCGAACGCTCTCGGGATCGTATTTCGCGGCGAGCGCGAGCGTATCGAGCGCGTCGTCGAATTTCGACGCGACGAATTCTTGCGCCGCGATCTGGAGCAACACGGTCGCGAGCCCGCTGCGCGCGTGCGCGTTCGTCGGATCCATGCGGATCGCGAGCTTGTACGCCGTGGCGGCCTCGGTCGGATTGCTGTGCGCGAGCGCGACGTCGCCCTGACGGATCCGCGTCTTGACGATGAACTGCGAGACCGTATGCGCGCAACCGCTCTCGCAGAGCAACGCGAGCGCGAGCAGCGAGGAGCGAAACCGAATGGACATCGACGCCTCCGACGAGCGTGAACGAATCGTATGCTGGTCCATCAATGCGTTCGATGGAAGACGTGCGCGCCCGCCGCGATGAGGTACGCGCCCGGGATGAGGATGATCTGCGAGAGGATCCAGCCGACGATCGCCGTGACGGCGAGCCAGAACACCATCGCGCGGACGTCTTCGATCGGACGTTCGCCCTTCACCGCTTGATCCGTGATATACGCCGTCGTCGGATCGACGAAGAAGGAAAACGCGACGGTCCCGATGCCGTTGACGAGCCCGGAGAGCCCGGTCGCCGTCGTCCGCGCGTCGAGATCGATCACGCTCGCGTAGAACGCCGCCGTGACGCCGATCGCGTAGACGCCCGTGACGACGACGTTCCCGACGAGTAATTGCAACGGAAGCGCGCGCGGCGAGAACGAGGCGAGCGCGCGCAGCGGCGGCGGCCGAACGCTACGGATCACGTCGAGCAGGACGCGCGGATCGAACAACCGCGCGACGGCGCCGAGCATCGACCGGCGTCGCTCGAACGAATACACGCCGCGCATGAAGAGAAAGATGAACGTCGGGAGCAAGAGCGTGCCGACCATCGCGCCGAGCGCTCCGGCGCCGACGATCGCGCGCAACTGCCACGCGAAGACGGGCGGGATGTAGCCCGCGCACGTCGCGAACTGCGCCGCGCCGTCGGCGAGGCTGCCGAGCGCGGGCGTCACGACGAGCGTCGCGAGCCGACTCGCGAGCGTGAAAAAGTTGAACAGCGAGATCGAGGTTCCGATCCGACCCGTGCGCACGCCCGCGATGCGGCCCGCGTAGGCGCCGATCTGCAGCGCCGTCACCGCGACGTTGAGCGTGAGCGCGATGACGAGCGACGGCGTCCAGAAGCCGCCGCGTGCGAGACGGGCGATCTCTTGCGCGCTACACGGGGGGACGTGCGCGAGAGCGGGATGCGTCACGCGGCGCTGATATGCCGACGGATCTCCTGGTCTTCGACCGGTCCGAGCACGCAGAGGCCGAGGCCGTCGGTCGCGAGCACCTCGCGCGCGAGCGCGGCGACCTGTTCGACGTCGACCGCGTCGATCGCGCGCTCGATCGCCTCGATTTCGAGTTGCTCGCCGAGGTTGAACTCGCTGCGGCCCAGGCGGATCATCCGCGCGGAACTGCTCTCGAGACCGAGCGTCATCGAGCCTTTGAGATGCTCGCGCGCGAGCGCGACTTCGCCCGCCGTCGGCCCGGACTCGGCGAACGACGCGAGTTCGCTCACGACGACGTCGATGCACTCGTCGACGGACGCGGGCGACGTCCCGGCGGAGACGCCGAAGAGGCCCGCACCGCGATAGCCCTGCTGAAACGTGTAGACGCTGTACGCGAGACCGCGTTTCTCGCGGACTTCCTGGAACAACCGACTCGACATCCCGCCGCCGAGGATCGTGTCGAGCACGGAGAGCGCGTAACGCCGCTCGTCGCGGACCGAGAGGCCGCGCGTGCCGAGCACGACGTACGCCTGCTCGGTGTCTTTTTTCTTGACGAGCGTTTTCGGCGTGAGCGTCGGCGTTTCGGGTTTCGGCGCGACCGCGCGTCCCGCGAATCCGGCGAACGCCGCCTCGACGAGCGCGACGATCGCGTCGTGATCGACGTTTCCCGCCGCCGCGAACACGCAGACGTTCGGCGCGTAGTGCGCGCGCATGTGGGCGCGCAGATCGTCGCTCGTGAGCGCCGAGATCGTCTCCGCGTAACCGATCGTCGGCTCCCCGAGATTCGATCCGCTCCACATCGTGCGGACGAAGAGATCGTGGATCATGTCGTCGGGCGAGTCGTCGTACATCTTGATCTCTTCGAGCACGACCTTCTGCTCTTTCGCGAGTTCCGACGGATCGAAGGTGGAGTGCAGGAACATATCGGCGAGGACGTCGATCGCGAGCGGAACGTGCGTGTCGATGACCTTCGCATAATAGCAGGTCACTTCTTTATCGGTGAACGCGTTGAGGTTGCCGCCGACGCCGTCCATCGTCTCGGCGATCTCGCGCGACGTGCGACGCTCGGTGCCTTTGAACAGCATGTGCTCGACGAGATGCGAGATCCCGCGCAGCTCCGGCGCTTCGGCCGCGCTGCCGACGTCGCTCCAGATGCCGAGCGAGGCGGAACGGACGTGGGGCATCGTTTCGGTCAGAACGCGGACGCCGTTGGGGAGCGTGGTCTTACGATACAAAAAGAATCCCTCGAGCCTTCTCCAAGAGCAACCGTTCGATGTTGCCCGGTCGGCCGCGCGCTCCTCTTATCGCGCCGCCTCTCACGACCGCAGGCCTAGCGGAGCGCGGACTTCCACGGCGCGTACCAATACACGCCCGTCCCCGCTCGCAAGCGAGCGGCGAGCGTCGCGCGATCGGCGCGGAGCACGGTCGTCGCGTAGACGATCCGCGTGGTCGGCATCGCCTTGTCGCCCGCGACGACGGCGTGCTCGCCGACCGCGATCGGCACGGTGATCCAGACGTCGACTTCCTCGACGTCGCTCGCGCCGAAGGTCTCGTCGACGATCGCGACGATTTCCGCGGCGATGCCGCCCGCGTCGACCGGTCCGTGAAACTTTCTCCCCGAAAGCACGAGCCCGGCGACCTCGTGCGAGCCGATGCCGTCGACGCGGACCTTGAGGATCTGAACGGGTCGCACCGTCGCGAAGAGGCGACGTCCGATCGCGATCGCCGTCGCCTTGCGATTGCCCGCGGCGCGCGCGGCCGCATCGACCGACGCGACGTCGCCCGTCGCGCGCGCGACGACGGGAGAGGCGAAGAGCGTCGTCACGATCGCGAGCGCCGAGACCGCCGACACGACGAAGCTCGCGCGCGTCGCGCGAGAACGGGCGGAGATCATACGGCGCCTAATAACTCTGCGCGAAGTACGCGCGAAGGCGCGCCGGTTCGCCGCACGCGACGCAGGCGAGCCCGCCCTCGGCGAGCGGCCGCGTGTTGCGCGTCGTGGCGCTCGTCTCGTTTTTCACGACCGTCTCGCACGCGGCGGTGCCGCACCACGGAATCTCGATCATCCCCGCCCGATCGCGGCAGAGCGCGAAGAACGCGTCGCGCGTGTCGGGCTTCGGCGTGTGCCCGTGCAAGAACGTCCGCGCCTGTTCGAAGAGATGCGTCTGGATCTCGGCGAGCAGGAGCGGGATCCGCGCCGCGACCTCGGCGAGCGGGACCGCGATCTTGGCGCCCTCGTCGCCCTTCTCCATATCGCGACGGACGATCGTCGCGTTTCCCGCCGCGAGATCTCTCGCGCCGAACTCGATCCGTAAGGGGACGCCGCGCATCTCCCAATCGGCGAATTTATTCCCCGGACGCAAGTCGCGCTCGTCGAGCTTCACGCGTAAACCCGCGCGCCGTAGCGAGGCGAACAAGTCGCGCGCCGCGGCCACGACGTCCTCCGAGTTCTTCTGCACGATCGGCACGATGACGGCTTCGATCGGCGCCATCTTCGGCGGGATGCGCAGCCCGCGATCGTCGCCGTGGACCATGATGAGCGCGCCGAGCATGCGCCACGACATCCCCCACGACGTCGTCCACGCGTGCTTGATCGTCTGATCCTCGGCCGTGAATTTGATGTCGTACGCTTTAGAGAAATTTTGTCCCAGTTCGTGCGACGTGCCCGCTTGGAGCGCGCGACCGTCGGGCATGAGCGCTTCGATCGAGTACGTGTGCGTCGCGCCCGCGAAGCGTTCCGAAGCGGACTTCTCGCCCGTGTAGACGGGGACCGCGACGACGTCTTCGGAGACCTCGCGGTAGACCTCGAGCATCTGCGCGACCTCGGCCGCCGCCTCGGCCTCGGTCGCGTGCGCGGTGTGACCTTCCTGCCACAAGAACTCGAGCGTCCGCAAGAACGGCCGCGTGCGCTTCTCCCAGCGCATCACGTTCGCCCACTGATTGATGAGGATCGGAAGATCGCGATACGACTGCAACCATTCCGCGTACATCGTCCCGATCACGACTTCCGACGTCGGTCGGATCGCGAGCCGTTCCGCGAGCGTCTCGTTGCCGCCCTGCGTCACCCACGCGACCTCGGGCGCGAACCCCTCGACGTGCTCCGCCTCGCGCGTGAGGAGACTCTCGGGGATGAGCAGCGGAAAGTACGCGTTCTCGTGCCCGGTCGCTTTGAAGCGCGAGTCGAGTTCGGCTTGCAGACGCTCCCACAACCCGAAACCGTACGGCCGCAGGACCACGCAGCCGCGGACGGGCGCGAGCGAAACGAGCTCCGCCTTGTAGCAGACCGCCTGATACCATTCGGAGAGATCGGCGGATTTCGGCGGAATCTCTTTGACGAGCGGCGTGCGCTCTACGGTCTCGGACATGACAAGCGCCACAGCTTCGGGCGGCGGGCGGGCGTTCCTCGGCCGGAGCCCCGCGTCGCGAACCCGAACGTTCGAGCATGACGAAGTACACGCGCATCTACACGCGCACGGGCGACGACGGAATGACCGGACTCGTAGGCGGCCAACGCGTGAAAAAGAACGCGCTTCGCATCGAGGCGTTCGGCACGATCGACGAACTCTCGAGCTCGCTCGGTCTCGCGCGCGCGCAGCTCGCGCAGGCGATGGCGATGCCGCCGCCGGACGCGCCCGATGCGGCGGATCGTTCGCGCGAACTCGACGCGTGGCTCGCGTGGACGCAGGACGCGCTCTTCAACCTCGGCACCGATCTCGCGACGCTCCCGCAAGATCGTTGGGACGGGATGCCGATCATCGGCGCGGCCGACGTCGCCGCGCTCGAGCGCGCGATCGACGTGGCCCAGAGCGGTCTCGAACCGCTCGCGAATTTCATCCATCCCGGCGGCTCGGCCGCGGCCGGCTTTCTGCATCAAGCGCGCACGATCTCGCGTCGCGCGGAACGCCTGCTCGTGGCGCTGCGCGACAACGAGCCGATCTCGGCCGACGCGATGCGCTTCGTCAATCGCCTCTCCGACGCGCTCTTCGTCTGGGCGCGTTGGATCAATCGCGCCTTCGGCATCGCCGATCACGTCTGGAACGCGAAGTCCCAACCGCCGACGTAGCGGGAGGGACGTAACGCCCGGCGCGAATGCCGCCCGATGGCAGTTGGCAGGACTTCCTTGATCGGACGTCTTTTTTCTAAGACGTCGATCGACGCCATGCGCGACGAGAAGCGTGCGACCTCGAAGTTGCGTCGCGTCCTCCGCGCGCGCGACCTCATCGCCGTCGGGCTCGGATCGATGATCGGCGGCGGCATCTTCACGACGATCGGACCCGGCGTCAAGCTCGCCGGTCCCGCGATCGTCATCGCGTTCGTCCTCGCCGGATGCGCCGCGTTTTTCGCGGCGCTGAGTTACGCGGAACTCGGCGCGATGGTCCCGATCGCGGGGAGCGCGTACACGTACGCGTACGCGACGCTCGGTCAGCTCGTCGCGTGGATCATCGGATTCGCCTTACTCTTCGAATACGGCATCAGCGCGGCGCCCGTCGCGCAACAGTTCTCTTCCGCGTTGCAGGACGCGTTCAGAAGTTTCGGACTCGCGCTCCCCGCGTGGGCTCAGGGTTCGAATCTCGTGATGCACGGAGCCTGGTGGCAGTTCTGGTCGTGGGATCTCGCGCGCTCGCAATACGACGTCGTCGCGGCGACCTTCGTCCTCTTACTCTCGGTGTTGTTGTGCGTCGGTATCCGCGAGACGGCAACGACGAATAATATCTTCGTCGTCCTCAAGATCGCGGCGCTCGTCGTGTTCGTGATCGCGGGCGCGTCGCTCTTCCACGCCGCCAACCTCGTGCCGTTCGTCCCGCTCGGTTGGGGGACGTTCACGCCGTTCAACGGCGGAGGCGGCCAGGGCATCATCCCGGCCGCCGCGCTCGTCTTCTTCTCGTACATCGGATTCGACACGGCGACGACGACCGCGGAAGAATGCCGGCGACCGCAGCGCGACGTCCCGGTCGGCGTGCTCGGCGCGCTGCTGATCGGAACGGTGATCTACTGCGTCGTCGCCGTGATGCTCGTCGGCATCGTGCCGTGGCAGAAGGTCGATCAGAACGCGGCGCTCGCGAGCGCCGTCGCGCCGCTCCACAATCCGTTCGTGAACTGGACGATCATCGCGGGCATCCTCGCGGGGACGACGAGCGTGGCGCTGTCGTCGCTGCTCGGCCAGACGCGCATCTTCTACGTGATGTCGCGCGATCGCATGCTCCCGCCGTTCGTCTCGCGCGTCCACCCGCGCTTCAAGACGCCCGCACTCATGACGATGATCACGGGGTGCGGCGTCGCCGTGCTCGCGTTGATCGTGCCGCTCAACAACCTGCTCAACCTCGTCAACATCGGGACGCTCGCGGCGTTCATCGTCGTCTGCGCGGGCGTGATCTGGCTGCGCTACAAGCGTCCGGATCTGCCGCGCCCGTTCCGCTCGCCGTTCGTGCCGGTCTTCCCGGCGATCGGCATCCTGCTCTCGCTCGGCCTCATCGTGTTCGGTCTCAACCGCGACACGCTCGTCTGGTTCGTGGGCTCGCTCCTCGTGGGTCTCGCGATCTACTTCGCGTACGGCTTTCGCAAGTCGCGCCCCGATCTCGAGACGTACGCGGTCACGCCGGACGAATAAGTGCGGCGGGTCTGGCTCCTGTGCGCGGGCTACGCGACCGTGCTGTTCGCGCTCGGCGTCGATCGCTACGCGACGTACCGTTCGGGATCGGATCTCGGCCTCTTCACGCAGAGCATCTCGACGGTCTTCCACGGCTTCCGTAATACGACGGAGGCGGGGAGCCACTTCACGTTCCATTTTTCGCCGATCCTCTATCTCTGCGCGCCGCTCGTCCTCCTCACGCGATCGCCGCTCGCGCTGACGGCGATCCAGGCCGCCGCTTGCGCGCTCGCGATCCCACCCGTCTATCTCGTCGCGCGCTCGCGCCTTCCGGAGGCGCTCGCATTCGGTTGCGCGGTCGTCGTCGCGCTCTATCCGCCGCTCGTCGGCGTCGCGTTCACCGACTTTCACGAAAACGCGCTCGCACCGGCGGCGACGCTCTGGCTGTTGTGGGCGATCGACGCGCGGCGGTTCGCGCTCGCCGCGGGCCTGCTCGTCGTCGCGCTCTCGATCAAGGAAGATCAGAGCGTCGTCGTCGCCTTCGGCGGCGCCGTCGCGTGCGCGTTCTTCGCGCTACGCCGCGACGGCGCGCGCGCGCGATTCTGCGGCGCGGCCGCGGTGCTCGCGGTCGCGACGTTCGTCGCGTACTTCTCCGTGATCCGGCCGCTCGCGGGCGCGCACGATGCGTGGGCACCGACGCACTTCTACGCGTGGTCGCGCGACGGCGACCCGCACGGCGTCGCGCCGTGGTGGTCGATCGGACGGCCCGCATATCTCGTCGAAGCGTTGTTGCCGCTCGCGTTCGTCTGCGTCGTCTCGCCGGCGTTCGTCCTCGCGCTCCCCGGGTTCGCCGAAGTGCTCGGATCGCACGAATCGATGACGTACACGATGGGCACCCACTACGCGGCGATTTGGATCGGCTACGTCCTCTTCGCGTTCGCGCTCGGCCTCGCGACGACGTTCGCGCGACGCCCGCGCCCCGCGCGCCTCGCGCTCCGTGCGTCGATCGCGCTCTGCGCGATCGATCTCATCTTCGCGAGCCCGACGCACTGGGGTCATTATCTCGGCCCGCGCACGGCGCACGACGCGGCGCTCGACGCCGCCGTGGCGCGCGTCGGTCGCGATCTCGAGGTCGGCACCTCCGACGAGATCTACGCGCACGTCGGCTTCGATCCGAACGCCGAGCTCGGCCTCGATCGCGCGCCGCGTTACGCGCTCGTCGACGCGACGAACGCGACGTCGTGGTTCACCGCGCGCTGGCTCCCCACGCTACGCCGCGGCGCGGCCGAACGCCGCTACCGCTTGGTGTGGCACGACGACGGCCTCGAACTCTACGACCTCGAAACGCGATCGCGCGCGTGAGCCCCCGACCGAAGCCGCGCGCGACGCGAACTCCGCGACGTGCGCCGAGACCGCGTCGGCCACGCCGACGACCGACGGATCGAACGCGATACGCGACCTACCGGCGGAAGTATCTTGCCGGGGTTTCGGCGGTGACGGCGACTTCGATCTCGCCGATCGCGGCCTCAGACGCGATGACGTCTACGCCGGTGCGTCATCGGCCATCCGAGATCGAGAGGGCGGTGCGATCCCTCGGTTACGGCGCGCCCGCATCGCCGAGCGATTGTTCCGCGGAAGACTCTTCGCCGCTCGTCATCACGTCGATCTTCGCACGCGCGGGCTCGTAGCTCACGCGCGTGTGGAACGCGCGGGCGATCGTGCCGAGCGAGACCATCGTCCGACCGTGGGTTTGGAACGGCGCCGTTTTCAGCACGAGCTTCTTCCCGTCGAACGTCGCGTCGCGATCGCCGACCTTGAGACGGAGCGTGTGACGGCCGCGCGCGAGCTCGATCGTCCCCGTCTTCGCGTCGAAATCCATATCGGCGCCGAGCGTCGTCGCGACCGCACGGAGCGGGACGTAGGCGCCCTTCGCCGTCGTGATCGGCGGGACGTCGGAGACCATGTTGCGGCCGTCGATCTGCATCGCGGCCGGTTTCGAGAGCGACGTCATCGCGGCGCAGACGGCCGCGACGGCGACCGTCGCGCCGATCGTGCGGAGGCTAGGAGACCGTGGCGAGACTTTTTCCATGTGCCGTCTCTCCGATGAAATCCGGATAGAGGTCGACGATGACTTTCTCGATCTCCTCGCGCAGCGCGCCGAGGAGTTCGGCTTCGGGCCACGTGCCGACGAGCTCGCCCTTGCGATAGATCGCGCCCTTGCCTTTGCCGCCCGCGACGCCGACGTCGGCCATCTTGCTCTCGCCCGGTCCGTTGACGACGCAGCCCATCACGGCGACCTTCACGGGCGCCGAGTATTCTTTGGCGATCGCTTCGACCGAACGCGCGAGTTCGACGACTTCGATCTCGGCGCGACCGCACGACGGACACGCCGTGATGTCGAAGCCTTTCTCGCGAATCTGTAACGCCTTGAGGATGCCCCAACACACGGGGACTTCTTCGATCGGATCGGCCGCGAGCGAACAACGGAGCGTGTCGCCGATGCCTTCCCACAACAGGATGCCCATGCCGATCGACGACTTGATCGTCCCCTCGCGCATGAGACCCGCTTCGGTGACGCCCAAGTGCAACGCGTACGGCGTGCCGCGTTCCGCGAGCATCTTGTCGGCGAGACGATAGGCGTGGACCGTCGTCGGCACGTCGTGCGCCTTGAGCGAGATGACGATCTGACGGTGATCGAGTTCCTCGAGGATCTCCACGTGCCGGAGCGCGCTACGCACCATCGCTTCGGGCGAATGCCCGTACTGTTTCTCGAGATCCGCCGCGAGCGATCCCATGTTCACGCCGATGCGGATCGGCGTCCCCATCTCTTTGGCGAGCGTGACGACTTCGCGCGTCTTCTTCGGATCGGTGATGTTGCCCGGATTGAGGCGCAGCTTCGCGACGCCGGCTTCGAGCGCGGCGAGCGCCATCTTGTGATCGAAGTGGATGTCGGCGACGATCGGCACGGGCGAGCGCGCGACGATCGCGGGCATCCCCGCGGCGTCGGGCGGATCCTTGACGGTCACGCGAACGACCTCGCAACCCGCCGCGGCGAGCCCGTAGATCTGTTCGAGCGTCTTATCGGCGTCGGCGGTGTCGGTCGTCGTCATGGACTGCACGACGACGGGGTGATCGCCGCCCATCCAAACCTTTTTCGCACCGCTCGACCACTTGGATTTATTCTCGAGCAGAATCGGATTGGAGGGACGCCGGAGGCGGATCATGAGCTAGAAAACTCCCTTGCCGGAGACGAGATTGAGGATATCGTGGAACGCCACGAACACCATCAAGACCATCAACACGGCGAAGCCGGTGAGGTGGACGAGCGCTTCTTTATCGGGCTCGACGGGGCGTCCGCGGAACATCTCCGCGACGATGAACACCCCGCGACCGCCGTCGAGCGCCGGAAACGGTAAGAGGTTGAGTAATCCGAGCGCGACCGAGATCATCGCCGCGAGGCTCAGATACGGCGCCCAGCCGAGATCCTGATAGACGGACGCCGCGCGTTCCATGCCGATCGGTCCCGAGATCTGCGAGCCGTATTGCGCCGGATGGCTGATGAGTTGGCCGTATCCCGTGAGTTGCATCTGCACGGTGTTGACGAACTCGACCGCGGCGACGGGGACCGCCTTCAACGGCGACACGCGACGGAATTCGGGGATGCGGATGAAGCCGAACTGCCCGATCGTCGTATTGCCGTCGCGGACGGCCTTCGGCGTGATCGTCACGTTCGTCGAGACGCCGTGACGGAGGTAGGTGACGCGGAGCGGCTTCCCCGGCGACGAGCGGATCTTCGCGACCATCTTGTCGCCGCGATCGTAGCTCACGCCGTCGATCGCGGTGATCTCGTCGCCGATCTGCAGGCCCGCGCGCGCCCCGGGCGATCCCGGACTGAGCGGACCGATCTTCGTCGTGTATTCGCGATCGCTCGCGATGCCGAACGTGATCGCCGCGACGAACAAGATGACGAAGGCGAGGATGAAGTTCGCGATCGGGCCCGCGACGACGATCGAAAGCCGCTGCCACGGCCGCTTACTCTGGAAGTTGTCGTCGGTCGCGCGACCCGACGCGCGGAACTCGCGCTGTTGCTCCGCCTGATTCGTCTGCCCGTCCTCGCCCTGCATCGCGCAGTAGCCGCCGATGGGGAGCAAGTTGAGACGGTAGTTCGTCCCGCTCCGCGGGGAGGTCCACTTCAGGAGCGTCGGACCGAAGCCGACCGCGAAATCGTTGACGCGGACGCCGTTGAGGCGCGCGAGCAAGAAGTGGCCGCCTTCGTGCAAGACGACGAGGATCGAGAGCATCAAGAGAAAGATCGCGATCTTCCCGAGCCCGTCGACCGACGGGAGCGAGATCGTGGCGAGAAGTCCGGGTGCTGCGATCATGCTAATCCTTGTTTCGTCGGTGTGAGGGAGCGGGCCTCGACCGCCGCGAGGGCGATCTCCCGCGCCCGCGCGTCCGCGGCGCGGACGGCCTGGAGGCTGAGGGTTTCGTCCGGAACCCCGTCGAGCGCCGCCGCGACGACGTCCGCGATCGATCCGAAGCGGATCTCCCCTCCTACGAACGCGCGGACGGCGATTTCGTTTGCGGCGGAGAGGACGGCCGGGGCCGTTCCCCCGCGCCGGAGCGCGTCGTAGGCGAGCCCGAGGCACGGAAACCGCTCGAGATCGGGCGGCGCGAAGTCGAGCCGCGCCCGCTCGGCGTCGGCGGCCGCCCCGAGGGCGGCGAGCGCGCTCGTCCGCGGTCGGCTCGGGAGCCGATCGGGATAGGCGAGCGCGTACCCGATCGGCAGGCGCATGTCGGGCGGCGCGAGTTGCGCCTTCACGTTACCGTCGGCGAACACGACGAAGCCGTGCGCGACGGACGTGCGATGGACGAGCACGTCGATCCGTTCGGCCGGAACGCCGAAGAGTCGGCTCGCCTCGATCACTTCCAATCCTTTGTTCATGAGCGAGGCGGAGTCGACGGTGTTCTTCGTCCCCATCTGCCACGTCGGATGGCGTAACGCGTCGGCGACCGAGGCGCGCGCGATCGCCTCGCGATCCCACTCCCAGAAGGGTCCCCCCGACGCGGTGAGGACGATCGACCCGATCCGTTCGGGCGGTTCGCCGACGAGGCACTGGAAGATCGCGCTGTGCTCGGAATCGACCGGAACGATCTCGGCGCCCGAGCGTTTCGCCGCCGCGACGAAGAGCTCGCCCGCGGCGACGATGAGTTCTTTGTTCGCGACCGCGATCCGGATGCCGCGCTCGACCGCGGCGAACACCGCGTCGAAGGCGACCGCACCGTCGGTCGCCGCGACCACGACGTCGGCGCCGCTCTCCGCGGCGACGGCGAGCAATCCCGCGGCGCCGTGCGCGACGCGAACGCCTGCGGGGAGCGCGGCGCGCAGTGCCGCGACGTCGCCTTCGTTCGCGCACGAGACGATCTCGGGCGAGAAGCGTTTCGCCTGCTCGACCGCATCCGCGACGCGCGTTCCGGCGGCGAGCGCGACGACGCGAAAGCGCTCGGGGAAACGCGCGACGACGTCGAGCGTCTGCGTTCCGATCGAACCCGTCGACCCGAGAATCGCGATCTTCTTCTGCACGGAATTCACCTTCGCGTCGCGCACGCGGCCGCCTCGCCCGGACGCGACGACGACCGCCTACGGATGCGCGATGTGTCCCGTAACGTACAGCGCTGCATAAAATGCGATACCGCCGAACGTATACGAATCGTAGCGATCGAGGATGCCGCCGTGCCCGGCCATGAGCGTCCCCGCGTCCTTCACGCGCGCGTCGCGTTTGAGCGCCGATTCGATGAGATCGCCGACCTGCGCGCCGAGGCTCGTCAGCGCGCCGACGAACGCGCCCTGCCACCACGGCATCGCGAATAACGGTACGGCGGCGGCGAACGACGCGCAGACGAGCGTCGATGCGAGAAAGCCTCCGGCCGCGCCTTCCCACGTCTTGTTCGGCGAGATCGAGGTCATCCGCGTCCGGCCGATCGAGGTCCCCACGAGCATCGCGAAGATGTCCGTGAACGCGATCGCGACGATGCTCTCCGCGGCGTACGCGAGGCCGACGTGCGGCAGATTCCGTAACGCGAGGAAGTACGAGCCGAGCCATCCGATGTAGAGCACGCCGAAGACCGTGAACGCGCTGCGCGCGAAAAAACCCTGACGCGATCCGCCGAGCGAGAACGCGAGCGATCCGATGATCGTGAAGCCGAGGATCGCCTTCTCGTACGCGTGCTGGAGGTTCATCGCCGCGAGCACGATGTACGCCGCGATCGCGCTCGCCGCGACCGGAAAGATCAGCGGCTCGCCCTCGCGCGCCGTCATCGCCTTGAGCTCCCAGAGCGACGCGAGACACACGACGAGGATGACCACGGTGAAGGCGGGCACGAAGGCGAGCGATCCGAAAACGAGCGCCGCGAGCAGCAAGCCGCTCGCGGTCCGGCGCGCGAGATCGCTCCCCGTCCGCGCGGCACCGGGCGCGGTAGCCGTCACGCCCCCGCATTCCGCGCGAGCGCGCGCGTGCGATAGGTTTCGAGCGCGCGACGGAGATCGTCGGCGCCGAAATCGGGCCAATACGTATCCGTGAGATAGATCTGCGCGCCCGCGAGTTGGAAGAGCAAAAAATTCGAGAGTCGCGACTCGCCGCCCGGTCGGATCAAGAGTTCGGGATCGGGGAGTCCCGATGTCGCGAGGTACGACGCGACGAGTTCTTCATCGATCGCCTCCGGTTCGAGATCGCCCGCCCCGACCTCGCGCGCGACGCGCCCGACGGCATCGCGCAGTTCCGCGCGCGAGCTGTAATTCACGGCGAGGTTGAGCAAGAGGCCGTCGTTCGCGGCCGTGCGTTCCATCAACCCGTCGAGCGCCTCGGCGGAGGTGCGCGGCAGGGCCCGATAGTCTCCGATGATGCGGACGCGGACGTTATTGCGGATGAGTTCGGCGAGTTCGTGTCGCGCGAAGTAGACCGCGAGATCGAGTAAGAGCGAGATCTCGGTCGAATCGCGCTTCCAGTTCTCCGTGGAGAAGCCGTAGACGGTCAGCATCTCGACGCCGAGATCGCTCGCCGCGCGCGTCACGTGCCGGAGCGCGAGCATGCCCCGTCGGTGCCCTTCGATCGCCGGGAGCCGACGACGTTTGGCCCAGCGGCGATTGCCGTCCATGATGATCGCGATGTGCCGCGGCACCGCGACGGCGTCGGAGGCGAGGCTCACGGTAGGCGCTCGTAGCGGTCGTACCCGGCGACGATCTCGGTCCGATCGTCGCGCTCGCTCACGCGTAGGACGCGGAGCACGCCGACCCCGAGGGCCGGAAAGGGCGGCTGTAAGACTCGAAAATCGAGCGGCCGGTCCGCGAGCCGTTCCCGCGCTTCCGTCTCGGGAAGCAGCGCGAGAGACGGTTCCTCGAGCGCGTGATCCAAGCGTCTCCCCTTCGGTCGATCTCGGAGGTTAGACCTCCATGATCTCCTTTTCCTTGACGACGACGAGCGCGTCGACGTCCTTGACGTACTTATCGGTCATCTTCTGCACGCGCTCGCCCGCGCGCTTGTTATCGTCTTCGGTAATCGTCCCGTCTTTGAGGAGGAGCTTGATCTCGTCGGTGCACTTGTGACGGACGTTGCGCACCGCGACCTTGCCGTCTTCCGCTTTCTTGCGGATGACCTTGACGAGATCTTTGCGACGATCTTCCGTGAGCGGCGGGATGCCGAGGCGGATCGTCGAGCCGTCGATGTTCGGCGAGAGGCCGAGATCGCTCGTCTCGATCGCCTTGCGGATCGCGCCGACCGTGTTCCGATCGAAGGCCTGGATCTGCAGCGATCGGGCGTCGGGAGCGCTCACGGTCGCGACCTGCTTGAGCGGAACGCTCGACCCGTAGGCCTCTACGTGCAGGCGATCGAGCAACGCGGTCGACGCGCGACCCGTGCGGATCGACGCGAAATCGGTGCGCGTCGCATCGACGGCTTTCTGCATGCGCTGTTCGGTCGATTTGAAGACGTCGTCGAGGCCGTCGCTCACGTTGTCGCACCTTCCAAGGACGGTCGTCCGACGCGCGTGCCCTCGACGACCGTGCCGATCGGTTCGCCGAACACCGCGCGGCGGATGTTGCCGGGGACGTTCATGTCGAAGACCACGATCGGCAGATCGTTGTCCATGCAAAGCGTCAGTGCCGTACTATCCATGACTTCGAGCCCGCGCTGTAGGACTTCGAGATACTCGAGCCGCGTGAAGCGCGTCGCGGTCGCATCTTTTTTCGGATCGGCGGTGTAGATGCCGTCGACCTTCGTCGCCTTGAGGATCGCCTGCGCGTCGATCTCGACCGCACGGAGCGCCGCCGTCGTATCGGTCGTGAAGTACGGATTCCCCGTCCCCGCACCGAAGATCACGACGCGCCGTTTCTCGAGATGGCGGATCGCGCGACGTCGGATGTAGGGCTCCGCGATCTGTTGCATCTGGATCGCCGTCTGCACGCGCGACGGGATGCCGATCCGCTCGAGCGCGTCCTGCAACGCGAGCGCGTTGATGACGGTCGCGAGCATCCCCATGTAATCGGCGGTCGCACGATCCATCCCGGCCGACTGGTGCGCCTTGCCGCGCCAGATGTTCCCGCCGCCGACGACGACGGCGACGGAGACGCCCGCGCGCGAGACGTCGGCGATCTGCTCCGCCATCCACGACGTCGTCTCGACGTCGACCGCGGAATCCGCTCCCGCGAAGGCCTCGCCCGAGATCTTCAGCAGGACGCGCGAGTACGCGGGCTCGTTATTCGCCAAGTGCGAATTTCGCGAAGCGACGGATCTTGATGTTCTCCCCGAGGACGCCGACGACGCTCGCGACGAGTTCGGAGATCGACTGATCGTCCTGCTTGATGAAGGGCTGATCGAGGAGCACGTTCTCCTCGTACCACTTGTTCAGCTTTCCGTCGACGATCTTCTCGACGATGTTCGCGGGCTTGCCTTCGGCGGCTTTCGCGAACTCCGCGCGGAGCGGTTCGATCTCTTCGGCGGGGACGTCGTCGCGCGAGAGATACTTCACGGGCATCGCCGCGATGTGCATCGCGACGTCGTTGACGAGCGCTTTGAAGCGATCGTTACGCGCCACGAAATCGGTCTCGCAATTGATCTCGACGAGCACGCCGATCTTGTCGCCGATGTGGATGTACGAACCGACGCGCCCCTCGTTCGCGGCGCGATCGGCTTTCTTCGCGACCTTCGTCACGCCTTGATCGACGAGATCTTTTTTCGCGAGGTCGTACCCGCCGTTCGTCTTGATCAGAGCGGCGCGGCAGTCGAGCATGCCGGCGCCCGTTTCGTCGCGGAGGCGCTTGATCTCGGCGGGGGACGGCTTGTACGTCGTTGCGGTACTCACGGTGAGACGATACCTTTCTCGTTCGTGGTCGTGTTCGGCGCGATGCGAGCCGCGGTCAGACCGCGGCTTCTTGCGTGTCGGCGGCGGCGGATTCGGCTTCGGGATCGGGCTCGACCGGCGCCGGCGCGACGGCCGCGGCGCGCGGTTGCGCGACGTAGGCGCCGTCGTACGCTTCGTCCTCGTAACGGCTCGATTCGATCTCCGTCCGACCCTCGATGATCGCGTCGGCGATCTTCGAAACCATCAACTTGACGGCGCGGATCGCGTCGTCGTTGCCGGGGATCGCGTAATCGATCTCGTCGGGATCGCAGTTCGT
>CAZZXB010000061.1:11162-17105 GCA_964658025.1 uncultured Janthinobacterium sp. | reverse complement strand
ACTGGGGAATAGAGCTTTTGCAGAGCTCCGCCTTACCACTTGGCTACGTCGCCGCTCTATCTCGTCCCTCGACCGTTTCCGCGAGCGGGTGGCGGGAATCGAACCCGCGCGTCAACCTTGGGAAGGTCGCAGGCTACCATTACATCACACCCGCAAGGACGGCCGAGTTGCAGCCTGTTCTCCGCGCGGCGCGAGCGTCCCCCATACCTCGCGTAGGTTTTTTCCGGCGGCGCCGCGAGCGCTCAGATGCCTTCGGTCGCGTACCCGCGGGCGACCCGTGCGAGGAGATCGACGAGGGTCTTCTTCTCCGACTGCGTCAACATCCGCATCGCCGATTTGTTCTTCGCGAAGTAATTCGGCGCCATCGATTGGACGAGCCGCTTGCCGCTCCGCGAGAGCGAGATGAACGACACGCGTCGGTCTTCCGTACTGGCCCGACGTTCCACGAATCCGTCGCGCTCGAGCCCGGCGACGAGCCCGGTCACGTTCGCCTGCGTCGTTCCCAGATACCGGCGCAGATCGGAGAGCGAGATCGCGTCGCCCTCGGCACCCAACACGACGAGCACGCCGAATTTCTGAGGCGTCAGCCCGGCGTCGAGAAACCAACTGCCGAGCGCGTTCTCGACGCGTTGGGCCGTCGTGCGGATCGCGAGCAACGCGCGCACCGCCGCCGGATCGAAATCGGAATATTTCTTGCGGTGACCGGTGAAGTGGGCGTCAGGCCAACCGACCACGTCGCCGCCATCGTGTACGTCGCCGTCTTTCATGGCTCTATGCTATCATACGACGCAGGTACTTTGGTCACTATGCTTTCTTACTTAAGGAGTAACGCGTGAAGAAAATCTTCACAACGGTCGGTCTTTTCGCGGCGTTCGTCTCGGCCGCCGCCGCCGCGTCGGCGGACACCACGGTCGCGAAGAAAGGTGAAGTCGTCGGCGGCGTGTTGCAACAGACGATCTCGTCGAAGACGAATCACGACGGCGACACGTTCACGCTCGTCGAGAAGAGCACGTTCTTCCACCACAATCCGGCGTTATCGGGCGCGACGTTCGACGGTCACGTCGAGAACGTCACGCCGAAGTCCGCGACGCACAAGGCGACGATGACCGTCGTCTTCGACGACGTGAAGTTAGCGGACGGATCGACGGAACCAATACAAGCGAAGCTCAACTCGCTTCAATCGTTCGAACCGAAGACGCATCACGTACGCGACGTCGGCCTCGTCGTCGGTGGAGCCGTCGTGGGCCACATGTTCGCAAAGAAGCACCACGGCGGACTCGGCGGCGCAGCCGCGGGTTTCGCGCTCGCCTCGACGCTCAAGAGCGATATCGACGTGAAGCAGGGGACGCTCGTGAAACTCGTCCTCACCGAACCGCTCGTCGAAGGTGCCTCGGGCGCGTCCCCCTCGCCCTAGCCGCTCCGAACCACGCGGGAGCCCGCGACGGCGCGTTCGAAGCGAGAACGTCTCAACGCGTTCTAAGGAGTTCCGTCGTACATGGCAATGCAGGTTACCTGTCCGCTCTGCGGTGTGAAGATCGAAGGCGAAAACGAAGACGCGCTCGTAACCGCGGCCGACGCGCACGGCGACGAAACCCACGGGATGCGCGCGCCGCGCGAGATGATCGTCAGCAGCGCGACCGAGGTCTGACGTCGTTCGTCCGGACGGCCGCATCGACGCGACGTCGTAGAGAAGAGGCTCCGCTAACGCGGAGCCTCTTCTCGTTCTTCGTCGCCGGCTCGAGTCGCCGGAAAATCTTCGCTCGGTAACGGCATCGGCGGCGTTCCGGCCCATCCGTAAGCTCGTAATAGGGCGTGTCGTTCGCGCATCTGGCCCTCCTCGATAGCGGTAGACTTTTATCTTACCGGTGCGCGGCTCCGTCCAAACGGGTTCTTTGGCCTATCGGTGGTCCATCATTTCCATGAACGCGTTGTGCTCTTGGCCGAACGCGAGGTCGGCGCGTAACCCGAGCCCGAACCAGCGACGCCACTCGTCGGGTCGGACGCCGGGGAGGAGCGGCCGCCCGTCGAGGTTTTGGAGGATGGGTCCGCTCCAGAGTTCGGCCCGGCGTTCGTCGTAGACGCGGATTCGGTCGCCGCGCCACAGCGCGTGGAGCCCGGCGTAGCGATCGCCGCCCCGCGCCCCCGGCGGCACGTCTTGTTGGAAGTAGATCGACGAATCGTCGGCCGTGGTGTCGGCCGCGCGTCCCAGATGCCCGACGAGGAAGTGCGCCGGAAACGCGGCGTCGCCGTCGCGCCAGAGCGGCACCGCGCCGAGCGACGGCTCGACGCGCGCGCGCGCGAAATCCCATTTCAATTGCATCTGCATCAAGCGTTCCGCCGGAAGCTGCAGCGCGCGCGCCAGCCGTACCGCGAGCGAGACGTCGAACGACGCGCGCCCGTCGAGGATCGCTTCGAACGCGGCGGGATCGACACCGAGCGTTTTCGCGAACTCCGCGGGCACGATGCCGAGACGATCCAGAAAGTCGCTTTTGACGATCGGTCCCGGGTGCGGCGCCGGCGTGCGTCGTTCGGTCGCGACGGTGATGGTGGCGATGGCGCGATACCCCCTTGGTGATTACAGATGTCGGTCTCCGCAAGCGACCGCTTTAGCGGCCGGGCGTCACGCTCGTCGTCGCTTCGGGCGTCGGCGCCGGCTTCGGAAAGCAGCCGTCGGGCGCGGTCATCGTGGGCGGGATCGGCGCGGGCATCGTCGTCGTGAGCCCGAACGCGAGCGGATACGTGGAACCGCCGTCCGTCATGTACGTGCCGGTCACGGTTTCGGCGGCGCCCGGCGCGAGCGCGAACGCACGGACGAGATACCGCGTCTGCGCGTTTTTCGCACAACCCAAGCGCGTCGGCGCGGGATCGCCGTCGAAGGCGATCGTCGTCGTGACGGGGTAGCCGATCGGCGCTTCGTAGAGGTAGACGGTCGCGGGCGTCGTCGTCGGATTCGCGAGCGCGAGACGAAACGGCCGGACGATCCCGTAATCGCCCGCGAGCGGCGCGCCGCCCGGCTCGAGATTCGGGAGCGCGCCCGGTTTCGCGCCGACCGACGCGGTCGCGGAATCCGGACCGCCGCCGGTCGCGAACGAGAGCGCGAGCGGCGTCACCGTCGAGAGGTCGTAGCTCCCGCGCCGATGTTTGCCGTCGCTCGCCGCGAGCGGTTGCGCGAGCACGGCCGCGAGGTCGTCCGGACTCGCGACCGCCACGACCGAGAGTCGGACCGAACTCCCCGAGGTCACCGCAACGTCGACGGCGCCCGCCACGAGATCGCCCGCGCCCATCGGACGATCCGAGGTGTAGATCGCGAAACGACCGCCGATCGCGATCGACGCCGCGACGCCCGCCCCGCGATCGCGATCGTCGAGGAATCGATACGTCGCGCTCTGACCGACGAACATCACGGCGGGATTGGGTCCCGCGCCGTGACCGACCACGTCGACCGTCGCCGCGCCGTCCGGGACGTCGAGTACGATCGCGACGCGCCGGCCCGCATCCGTCGCTTGATGATAGTAGTAGAGACGCGTCGCGTGCGCGGGATCGACCGTGGCACGAAAGAGCAATCCGTTCGCGCCGACCTTCTCCGGATCGTCGCTGTACGCGAGGGTCGTGGGAACGATCGGAACGGCCGGCGCGACGTCGACGTGGACGTTCGTGATGCCGTCGATATCGACGTAGCGACCGACGCCGTCGAGATGCACGCGAACCGCCGCGTCGAGACTCGTCCCCGGATCGAGTTCCGCGGGGACCGCCGGATCCGCGATCACGATCCTCGCGCCGGCGAGCGGCTGCGTCGCACGTTCGATCGCGCCGTGCATCTGCGCGATCGCGAAGTCGCCCGTCGGTTTGCCGACGAGCGAGATCGGGATCGTCCCCGGGACGAACCCGGCGTTCGGCCCGACGAGCACGCTCGCGGAGAGCGTCGCCTTCGCGGCGTCGCCGATCGTGAGCGCCGTCGTGCCGTTCGCGAGCCCGCGGACGTCGAGCGCGTTTCCGGACGGATCGATCGCGACTGCGGCGACGCGCGCGTCGTTCGCCGTCACCGTATACGGCGGCGTCCCGCCCGAGATCGGCACGACCGTCTGCGCTCCGGGATTGAGTTGGATCGCGGGTTTCGCGAGCGCGAGCGGCGACGGCGTCGCGGTCGGGGCGGGGAGCGTTGTCGGCGTCGGCCCCGCCGCTCCGGGCACGGGCGACGCGCCCGCGGACGGGCTCGCGGTCGTCTCGGACCCGGGGGGCTCGGCCGTCGCGGCGGGCGACGGCGAAGCGCTCGGGACGACGATCGGCGGCGGCGGAGGCGGCGCGGCCTGCGCTCGGGCGATATCGCCGCACGCGAAGATCGCGACGACGGTCGGCGCGAGAAACGAACGAAGACGGAGCACCGCGAGCGCTTCGACGCCGCGGGCGCGAGCGCTTCGCGCGCGACCGACCCGCGACGTCGTCCTCGGACGCACGACGAGCAAAAAAAAGTCGGCCGCAAGCGCTGCGACCGACTCCTTACTGCGAGAGCGCGAACGTCCGGAGACTATTCGGCGATCTTGAAGAGCGTGCCGAAGCCGTTCGCTCCGCCGAGGTTGGTCGTGCCGTAGAGATTGCCGTCGAGACCGTCGACCATCTTGCCCTGCGGCGATGCGCCGTCCGCCGATGCGAAGTCGTGGATATCGGAGAACGTTCCACCCGAGATCTTGAAGAGCTCGCCGAGATCGTTCGCGCCGCCGGCGCTCGTCGAACCGTAGAGCGCCCCGTTGAACGCGACGGTGATCGGCGCGAGCGGCGACGCGCCCGCGGGGAAGTTGCCGTTCGCATCCATGTAAAAGTCCGCAACGACCGCGAACGCGTTGCCGGGCTTGAGCACGAACACGGTCCCGGCGCCGGAGCTGCCGCCGTTGAGCGCGGTACCGTAGAGGTTGCCGTTCGTATCCGGCGTGAGATCGGCCGAAGGCGTCGAGCCGTCGGGATTCCCCACGAAGCTGTGGAGCGTCGCGAACGTGCCGTTCGGAGCGATGCTGAAAACCGTCCCCGCGTTGCCGGCTCCGCCGACCGAAGCCGTGCCGTAGAGCACCTTATCGATCGACGCACTGCTGTTCGCCATTTGCGAGAACTGCGGTTGCGTCACGCGCGCGCCCGACGCGTTCGAGCTACGGACGATGCGGATCGAGAGACCGGCGACCGGAGAACCGCCGTCGGCACCCGTGCCCGTGAACTCGTGGATCGTCGTGAACGCGCCGCTCTTCGGGCTGTACTTGAAAACCGTACCGTAGCCGTACGTTCCGCCGTTCGGCGTCGTGCCGTAAAAATTTCCGTCCGTGAACGCGACGGGACGGCTCACCGGATTCGCGCCGTCGGCGGCGCCCGTGAAATTGTGGACGACCGAAACCTTGCCCGCCGACGTGATGACGTACAGCGTTCCGTTTCCGGTGGAACCGGCGTACTGCGTCGTGCCGATCTGCGCGGCGCCCGCCGCGAGATAATCGCTCGCGTTGTTGTCGAGTCCCGCGCCGGGATTGGTGCCGTCCGCGGCGACGAAGGCGTGCGTGAGCGAGAAGGCGCCGCTCTGGAGTTGGTCGTCGTAGACCACGCCCGCGTCGGCGGCGCTTCCGCCGTTACTCGTTACGCCGTAGACCGACGTCGTGAACGTCCTATTCGCATATCGGATCGCGAGATCGAGCGCGCCGATCGGGAAGCTTCCGTCGGTCTGCGCGAAGGAATGAAGCGTCGCGAACGCTTGCGCCGCGTGAACGCGAACGTTCGGATGCGCGACGGCGCGCGGATTGCGGACCGCGAACGTTCCGCGGGGCAGGGTCGCCGAGACGGCGGGGGCGATCGTCGCGAGGCCGATAACGGCTGCGGCGACGGTCGACGCGACGCGCGCCGGGCCGATCGTACGTTGGAACATGGGAACCCCTTGTAAAGGATATGAGGACGTAAAAGCCCGGCAGTGGG
>CAZZXB010000061.1:0-11152 GCA_964658025.1 uncultured Janthinobacterium sp. | reverse complement strand
CCCCACCGCCGCTTCGGTTAGAAGCGAACCGACGAGACGAAACGCCGTTAGTTGATGCAGTTCGTCGCGGTGGTCGTGAGCGTCGAAGCGAACGCCGTCGGGAGTTCCGAGTAACCCGTCGTCCCCGTGGTGCTCGAAACCGGATCGACCTTCGTGATCTTGCCCGAGCCGTAACTCGACGACGATTCGATGACGCCGACGAGCGAACGGAGTTCCGTCACGGATCCCGCGCTGTTCGCGTTGTTATTGGCTTCGTTGAAGACCAGATTCGTCACGGCGACGATCGGGTAGCCGGCGCTGGGAAGCGAATAGGCTTGGGGATTGAACACGCGCACGCAGCCGGCTTTCGACACGCCCGTCAACGCGGTCGTCGACGCCTTACCGTTACCGGCGACGATCGCCCGATCCGTGAGGAGCCCCGAGGTCGGGATCGAATTCGCGGCCTGCGGGAGGTTCTTGAGCGCATCCTTGCCGTCGACGAGCGCGAGTTGCTTGCTGTTCGTCACGCCGGCGGCGATCGCGTTCGCCGTCTCGACGTAACCGATCGCACCGTCGTTCGCCGCGACCGTCGACGCGACGCCGCCGTTACCGCTCGCGCCGATCGAGTTGGGCGGAGCCGCCTTCACGACCGTACCCGACGTCACCGTCGCCGTGGGCGCGAATTGCTGGCTCGCGTTGAGCCCCGTGCACGCCGCGTTCGCGTACGCCGAGAGATGGTTCGAGAAGCTGAAACTCGTGCCCGAACCGTCGGCACGATAGACGAGTTTGAGCGTCTTCGCCGGGTAGCCGAGTTGGTTCCAATTCGTGATGGTGCCCGACACGATGCCGCAGAGTTGCGCGGACGTCACCTTCGCCTGCGTCGAGGACGAGATGCTCGAGTTGTGATAGTAGATGCCGACCGAGCCGACGATCGTCGGGATCTGCGTCGGTTCGACGCGACCGCCCGCGTCGGTCACGAAGGTCGAGTAATCGCTCTGCGCGAGCGGCGAGTCGGTTCCGGCAAAGGCCGGGAACGGCGTGATCGCGGTCGTGCCGGGATTGAAGCCGACCGTGCCCGTTGCACCCGACGCCGCGTTCGCGCACGGATTGCTCACGGTGCCGGACGGGCCGTCGATAACGCCCTTGCCCTTACCGCTTCCGGTCGCGCAATAATCGATCGGCGCGCCGCTCGAAAGCGTTCCGAAGTAGGCGAAGATCGAACCCGATCCGGCGACCGGAAGCGAAGAGCTCCCCGAACCGACGGCCTTGCCGACGTAGCCGATGATCGGCAGCGTGGCGCCGCCGGCGTACAACGTCGTCGAAGAAGCGAAGGGACGGACGCCGAACGGACGGCCACCCAGAGGCACGACGCCGCGCGGAAGCGCGCGGATGCCGGGCGCGGCGCTCGTGGCCATCGTGCCGCTCGCGAGCAGCGCGGCGGGGATCGACGCGGCGAGAACGCGGCGAATAACAGTTGACATGATGTCTCCTGAAGGTGCGAACAAGAATGCATGAGTCGTGTCGCATCGCGACGACGCGACACATTCATAGCACGCTCGGGCCCGTGCCGACTTTCACACTTCATTAACGTCGTATGAATGTGCATTAAGACCTTCGGTATGCGCGAGCCGACCGACGCGCGACGCGATCGAAGCGGACGATCGTATCGGGCGGGGCGATCGATTATTTCGTTCCGGCGGTGCCGACGCGCGGCGATCGCGAACGGCGCCGCCCGACGTCGCTTAATCTCCTCATAACGCGAGATTAACCCCGTCACAAGGTTCGGACCGTACCATCGGCCGGTCCGCGGAGCGTTCGTGCTACCTCGGCGGTACTTTCGTTTTTTGGAAGGCATCGCGCTTGTCGCCTGTGTTTTTTCGGCGCATCCTGACGGCGATTTTGACCGTCGCCGTGTTCGGGTCCACGCTGGTCGGCGAGAACTCCGGTGCCCTCGCCGCTTCGACCGGGCAGATCAGCGGCACGATCACCGATGCCAAGACGAAGGCGCCGCTCGCGAACGTGACGATCGCGGCGAATTCGCCGAGTTCGCATTACACGTCCAAAACCGACGCGAACGGTCACTTCGCGATCGTCGGCGTCGACATCGACACGTACACGCTCAGCGCCCAGCTTCCGGGATACGATCCGTACAGCCTGACCGGCGCGAACGTGACCGCGGACGAGGCGTATCACTTCGACGTGGCGCTCGTTCGGCCGCTACGCACGATCGGTCGCGTCGTCAGTCGCGGGAGATCGATCACGAGCGCCTATCAGCCCGACCAGACCGTCGACCGCTACACGGTCAACGCGCAAGGCATCGAGCAACTCCTCGGCAAGACGTTCAATACGAACGGGAAGGAGCTGCTCTCCGAACTTCCGAGCGTCACGATCGATCGTAACGGCACCGCGCTCATCCGCGGCGGCACGTCGTTCCAAGGCGGCTTCCAATTCGAGGGCATCGATTACAGCGAGCCCAATCGGAATCTCACCGATCGCTTCGAGAACGTCGGTTCCAACTATCTGCTCAACGGGGTCGGGTCGGTCGAGATCATCCCGGGCGCGGGCGACGCCACGCACGGCAACACGGGCACGGGGCTCATCGCCGTAACGGCAAAACGGGGGACCTATCCCGGTTTCGGCTCGCTCGACTTCGAAGGCGGGCTCGTCGGATCGGCATTGCAGGGCGGATTCGAATACGGGTTCGCGACGCCGAATCAGCGCGTTTCGAATTATCTGAGCTACACGTCGGAGAACACCGACTATCAGTACGGGCCGTACGGCACGAGCGCGACCGCGATCCTCGCCGATCCGACCACGCAAGACCCCAACCTCAGCACCATCTACACGAGCGGCCAGCGGCGTATCTTCACGACCGCATTCTTCAATAAGTCGCGTCAGACGTCGCGCGATTTTCTCGATAACTTCGTCTTCAAATTCGGACGTAACGGTAACCAGACGCTGCAATTCTTCGTGCAGAATCAGAACGTCCATCAGGATCTCGATTACGGCGGGTACGGCTTGCTCACGGCGATCCCGCAAACGATCTTCTTTCAGAACAGCCTGCAATTCAATCCTACGGGAAACACGACGAACTCGCTGAGCCTCCTCAACGCTCCGGCGAACTTCCTACAGCGATTCGTCACCCCGACGTTCGGTGCGACCCCGGGCGGCCAACTCGGCTCGCCGGAGACGATCGACAGCCCCTTCTCGGCGTACAAGATCGAATACGACAACAACATCGGATCCTCGACGTCGCTCGGCGTGCGCTATTATCGGACCGACAACGCGGCGACGCAGGTCTTGCCGTCGCAGGGTATCTACACGTCGGCGAGCGGCGGGATACGGCGCGGTCTCACGGCCGACATCACGCGCGTGGTCGGGCCGCACAACACCGTACAGGTCGGCGGAAAATACGAGTTCGTCACGCCGTTCGGCCAACGCACGAACTACGTCGACTACACGGGCGCCTACGAAGGCCAATACACGACGGTCGGGCCCGACTTCGTCAATCTCGGCGCGTTCACGCACGACATCCTCGCGGATTACATCAAGCCCGCGGCCGGGGTCAATCCGTTCTGCGTCGGATACGGGCCGGCGTCGAATCCGGTCAACGCGCCGCCCCAAGAGCATTGCGGCTATCTCTACAAGTACTTTCCCGGCGGCCCGCCCGCGTTGCCGCCCGAGACGGAAGTCCCGACGGCGCAGCAACAGAACTACGCGCTGTACGCGCAGGATACGTTCGCACCGAATACGCGCTTTCGCGCGCTCCTGGGTCTGCGGCTCGACGGCTACAATTTTCTCATCCCCGACGATCCGCAAAACCCGCCGGCCGTCGACGGCGTGCGACACCAGCGTCTCTACGAACCGCACGTCGGATTGACGTACAAACTCGGCAATCGCGACGCCGTGCGGGCGAACTTCGGCACGACGCTCATCACGCCGCTCGTCACGTTCATCGGGAACAATATCGACCGGTCCGATTACGCCGCGTTCTCGAACGTTCCGTCGTACGACAGCGTCACGGGGAAGGCCGCCACGTATTGCGGACCGGGGAAGTCGATCTCGATCGCGGGCTCCACGTATTTCAGCGGAACGCAAACCTGCGCGAACTACGGCGATCAGTTGTATTGGCTGACGCGAAACGCACGTTTCGCCGATCAGAACGCGATCACGTACCCGCTGCGCGGCTCGACCTTCACGAACTTCGACTTCTCGTATTCGCACGAGTTCAAGAACGGCGTCGCCGTCAAGCTCACGCCCTTCTACCGACTCGGTCACGACGTCGTCGAGACGTCGCAAACGCTTCTCGGCATCGACGGTCCGACGGGAACGCAACAGCTCAGTCCGGAGATCCAATCGAACCTCGGCACGCAGCGCGCGACCGGAATCGAATTCGAAGCGACGTCGCCGCTACGCCCGAGCGGCCTGACCGGAACGATCTCGGCGACGTACATCAACCAGATCGGCAACGATCCGCCGGGCGAGTACCTCCCGACGGCCTCGGTCCAACTCGGCGAACTCTACCGATCTCCGAACCTCGCACCGTTGCAGAGCACGCTCGCGCTGACGTACCGGACGAAATGGGGACTGCGCGTCAATCCCATCGTCAACTTCGCGAGCGGATATCCGTACGGTGCCGGAACCTACGCGGCGTTCACGATCGACGGCCAACCGTATTACGTGCCGTATACCGACGCGCTGCTCGCCAACGCGTACGCCGCGATCCTTTCGTCGGGGACGGTCAATCCGCAAAACCCCGGGACGTTCACGAATCCGAATCTCTCGGCGCTCCGCGGTCTCGAGTCGGCGACGAGCGGTCCCGGAAGTCTGCTCTCGCATCCGCAGATCAACACGACGCTCACGATCGAGCTGACGCCGCAAACGGGACGCAAGGGCCTCACCTACGGCGTATCGATCGCGAATCTTTTCGATCGCGTCGCGAGCCTGCCGTTTCCCAACCTCTCGCGAAACTGCGTGCTCGTCGTCACCGGCCTCTGCAGCGGCGACGGCTCGTCGTCGGTCGTCGACACGTATCACGGCGGCCTCACGTCGGTCGGATCGGCGACGACGCCGTACGTCGTCTACCCCAACCAACCACCGATCGCCGTTCGGGCGTACGTACAGGCGGGATTCTGATGGTGATCGTTCGTCGAATCGTCTCGATGCTGGCGGCGAGCGGCCTGCTCGCCGGATGTACGTCCGGCCAGTCGGCGCAACTCCCGCAAGCGGCCGTTCCCGACGTCGCGAAAACCGCGAAGCTCCAGTTCGCCGTCGGTACGGCGACGATCGGGATCGCGAACGGCGCGAGCGTTCGCGGCCTCAACGTCGTCGCGACGTTCCGAAGTGCCGACGGCAATAACGCGACGAACACGAACACGCCGACGATCACGGGACCGAAAGGCTTTTCGTTCGGTCCGTTGCTCGGCAACTCGAACGTCGTCTCGGGCTTCACCACCGCGCAATACGTCGCGCTGGAAAACGCGCTCGTGCAACATCCGGAGACCGCGCAGACGGCGACGTTCGCGAAGTTGACGTCGGGGCTCGGTCCGTACGTCGGCGTTTTCGGATACGGCCTGGCCGCCGATAATCGATTCGCGATCGACGATTCGAAAATCCAAAGCAATTTTGCGGGCGACGTTCCGTTCTGCGAGGGCGTGGGGTTTCCGGGCTATACCGTCGGAACGCCGCAGGCCGCGGGGATCGACTTCTCGCCCGCGGGTAGCGCTCCCGGAAGTTTTTACGGGAGCGCCGCGGCGATCGTCGGGACGGGGTTCACGGGGAGTGCGCCCGCGCCGACGAGCCAATTCGCCGAGCTCGAGCGTTCGGGCGAACTCGCGCTCCCCATTCCGAGCGGCGACGGAAAGTTCAGCGCGCAAGCGGTGTGCACGTGCCCACAGGATTGCGCTCCGGCGAACTCCGCACTCTTCGATCCGGCGTTTCCGATCCAGGCGTTCGGCGGCCCTCCGGCGTGGCCGTCGCCGCAAGGATACGGCAACTATCAGTATTTCGTCGGCTACCCGACCGGGTTCACCGATTTCGTCGCGACGCCCGTCGCGGGAACGTACGGCTTATCGGTGTCGTACCCGACGAGCACGGATTACGCGACGTCGGCTTCGGTCGCCGCGAATGCGACGCTCGAGAACGTCGCGGGCCTCGCGCCGATGCAGCCGCCCGTGCTCCAAATCCAGCAAGACGGGAGCGGCATCATCCGCAACCTCCTCGTCCCGGCGGGTGCATCGGAGACGATCATCTTCATCGCCTCGAGCGACTGCGATCTCGTCGGGCGCGAGTTCAACGGCGGATCGGTTTACTTCAACCATTATGCGTTCGTCGTCCACGGGAGCGGCCCGCAATCGTCGATCTTCGTCCCGCCGAATCTCGGACCGCCGGGAAAGACGAGCGGCGTCCCCACGCATACGTTCTGCACGGTCGGAGACGTCGCGGCCGAGCAATCCGAGCTGACCAACATCGGCGCGCCCGCCGTGGCGAACCAACAATTCATCGCTCAAATTCAAGCCGTCGGATTCGATTATCCCGCGTACGAATCGTCGTATCCGTTCGCCACGTCGCAGACGCCCAAGATCACCGGAACCTCGGGCCAAGCCGACGTCACGACGAGCTATCCGCAATACGTTCCGTTCACCCGCTCGCCGCCCGCCGCAGGTTCCTGATGCGTTTCCACACGCGCCTCGTCTCGCTCGCCTTCGCCGCTTCGGCGATCGGAATCGTTTCCTGTTCGGGCGGCGGCGGCGGCTCGACGCCGAGTACGCCCGCGACGTCGATTCCGGGCACCGGGAGTACGGAGCCCATCGATCAGAAGATCGCGCTCACGGTTTCGATTCCGGCGAACGCCACGCCGATCGTCACCGGGCGTCTCAGGCGGGGAACGACGGGACGCACGCGCGCGAATGCTTTGTCGCAATACCTTTCGGCGAAAACCGGATCGATCGTGCTCACGCTCGCGCTCGTCGACGGTCAGGGGTTTCTCGTCGTGCCCCCCGCGATCGCCCCGATCGACCCGAGCAAATTCTGTCCCTCGGCCGTCGCGGGTTGCACGTTTACGACGCCGACCGATATCCCGGCTGCGAAAGGGACCGACGAGTACGTCGTCACGACGTACTCCGGGCCCGACGGGACGGGAAACGTCATCTCGACGGGCTTCATCGACGTCACCGTCCCGGCGACGTCGCCCGCGAAGCTCGGAGCCGGAACGCTGACCGTCGGCGGCTACGTCGCGAGCATCGCGCTCGGATCGGTTTCGCCGCCGGCCTTCACGGCGGGTACGCCATCGACGCTCGGCCTACTCCTCCAAGCCTTCGATCCGGCGGGCGCCGCGATCGTCGGAAACGCGACGTTCGCGGCACCGATCACCGTGACGATCGACGATTCGAGCGACTTCACGATCGGCGGCGCGCGAAGTACGTTGAGCGTCGCGGGGCCGATCACGACGCCGATCCCGCTCGCGTACGACGGCGGGTTCTCGATCCGCGGAGAGGCGATCCTCGGCGCATCGACGACCGACGAAAACGGTGCGACCGCGACCGCGCCTCCGCTCGTCGCGACCATTAGCGGGACGCCGAAACCGACCACGCCTCCGAACACCGGATACAGTCTCTACGTCGACGTCACGGACACGGATACGGTCGAAGAGTTCGATGCGCCGAACGGGACGTCGGTCCCCGTCCCGGCGGCGACGCCGCGTCGCGTCCTCCAACTCCAGACGCCGCCGCCGTCGCAAGTCGGATCGACCTTCGTATGCAGTCCCGCATCGAGCGGATATTCGCTGCCCTCGAGCGGGAACGGAACCTACGGCGTCGCCGTCTCGAAGAGCGGTTCGATCTACGTGAGCCCGTCGTGCGGCGACGGAACCTACGATTATGCCGCGTTCGGATTTCCGGCTTCGGCGCACGGTCCGGTCGAACCGACGATATCGGATCGCTACGCGCCCGGACCGCTCAACGTGTTCGGTCTGCCCGGCGGCGGTCCGCTCGCGATCGACGCGAGCAACGACGTGCTGTTCTCCCAACCGCTCGCGCCCGGGCCGGGAATCTTCGGATTCACGCCCGACGTCTCGAATGCGAATCAAACGAGCGCGATCGGATACACGTGCTTCCAAGAGATTCCGGTGCTCGCGCCCTACTGCTCCGGCACCACGTCGAGCAACGCGTTCGCGACGCAGAACCTGCTGTTCGGCGCGGGAGCGGGCCTGCTGTTCCAACCGGGATATTTCGACTCCGCGACGACCGGGCCCGGAAATTACACGCCCAACGCCGGCGGGATCGCGCTCTTGCCCGAAAGCGACACGCAGGCGAACGGCGGCGTCGCGTTGCCGAGTTCGACGATCGCCGGACCGAGCACCGGGCTCTTCGTCGGTCCGCAAGAAGCCGCGGCCACGATCGACGGAAACGTCCTCTACGTGCTGAACGAGGACACGTCGGGACAGGGCCTCGGCGGTTGCCCTCCGCCGTCTTCGTCGGCGACGTTCGGCGGTCCGAATATGTGTGCGGATCAGTTCTCCCACTTCTACGTGACGGCGTACACGATCGACGCGAGCGTCGCCGGAGCGGCCGTCACGAATACGAACGTCGACGCGAAACCGCTCTTCTCGATCGGCGGCGACGTCGTCGGGAAATTCGGCGACACCACCGGATCGATCGGCCAATACATCGCCGCGCACGACGGATTCGTCTACGTCCTCAATCCGGGAGCGACGACGAACACGAACACCTTTACCACCACCTACGCCCCGGAGATCGACGTCTACGATACGCGCGGGCTCACGGGGAATCACACGGACATCGCGCCGACGTCGCGCATCGCGCACTACGAAAACTTCGCGCACATCCCGGTCGCGATCGCGGTCGGCGCGACGGGCCCCGCATCGTCGGTCGGTCCCGCCGTGCTCCGTACGGCGAGGCCGATCCCCAACGGTCGCCGCCACGCGCTTCGAACGATGCAACGGGCGACGTACCGATAACGCACGGCCGGGGGATCGCGCCCCGCCCGACCCCGGGCTCGCGGATCTGCGGTTCGTGAAGGCCGCTCGCGCCTTTCGGGCTCGCGGGGAGCGACCGTCGTATTCGCGGCCTCGAGCGGTCACGCATCGACCCGTACAGGCCGCCCCTACGCGCCGAAGGCGCCACAGAACCACGAATTACTTGCGCTGCACGATCGCCGCGGGCGGCCTCGAGCGCCCTGCTGCAAAGCCCGCTAGGATCGCCGCCGGCCTCTCGAGCCGGATCCCACGACCCGGCAGCCAATGAGCGACGTGCGAATCGGGTGCGCCACTCGCGCGCCGCGGCGACGTCGAGCCGCGCGCGGCGATCGGGATCCACGTTGCACCGCAGCGGTAGTTCTGGGGCGACATTCGTCGATCGCATCGAACGAGCTGAATGCCACCGCGTATCGAAAAGCGAAGAAGCACGTGCAATGAGCGACCGGTTGTCGAAGAGCATCACGCTACTATCCGCTTTCCTGACTATTGCGCTAAGCGTCGGCGCATCTACATCGAACGCTGCCACCCGTCACGTGCCCGTAGTGCTTGCCGACGATAGTCCGAGTGCGAAGACGAAGCCGCAAGTGAATTTTAGTGTCTTCACGATCGGCGAGCCTGGGGTGCCACTGCCGACGACGCGCACCCGAGACATTATCAGACGAGTCCTCGCCGCGCTCCCGAAGGACGAACGGGGGAGTTTGATGTTTACGCTCAGAGCGTACGCGAACCACGACGTAATGCTCTACGTCGGATTGCCGCACGACGGACTTCGATCAGATGGCTCGCAACTCTGGGTGCATCCGATCGGCGAAGCGTGCAACATGGCGTACAACGCATCCGAAGCAGACCTAGAACCATTCCCGAACGAAGACGACTGCCGGCTGTCACCACCGTCAAAGGCAGATCGCATCGTGCAACGAGCGATCAAAACCGGCGGACCACTTCGTTGACGGACGCGCAGTCGACGCTCGAATGAACGCTACTTTCAGTGCGCCGGACGCTCGCGCTTCTCAAGGCGATCGTGAGCTGGTCCTACCACGAGCGCACCGCGATCGCGGCAAGAACATTCTGACTACGATCTCGCGTGGGATCCGGCACGAGGCGACGATATGACGCTTCGGACGTCGCGCTCGACGCTCGGGCAGAAATCTTCGAGGAGATGACGTCGTCGCCCGTGCCGACCGATCTGCGTGCGCTCAAGGCGCCCGAGCGATCGCCGCCGCGGCCCGACATCTACGGGTTTTCCCCAATGTTCGGTCGGTATGTGGTCGGCGTATGGTGGGCGCAACCACTTCTTGCGAGGTCCCTCGGTGTTTCGACAACGACCATTCGTCGGTATCGCGTATATCGGCGCCATTTCGCTTGCCGCGTGTAGCGGCGGGTCCACCACGTTCGCTCCCGGCAAGATCGCGCCGACCGCCGCGCCCGGAGCCACGGCCACGCCGACGAGCGTTCCGAGCGGAGTGCCGACGGCGACCCCGACGGCCGTGCCGACGTCGAGCGCGATCGCCCTCTCGCCGAACAGCCTCGCGTTCGAGGCGAATCCGAGCAACGCTTGCGGAAACGCGGCGAGGAACTTCACGGCGAGCGAGACGGGCTTTAGCGGTACGTTCTCCGCTACGGCGGCGGATCCGACGCTCGTCACGGTAACGCCGTCGTCGACGAGCGCGTTCGCCGTGACGCCTTCGTCGACCACGAAATCGTCGACGCAGACCACGAGCGTCACCGTGACCGACGGTCGGGGAAACGCGTCGACGGTCGCGATCACCTTCAACGCGATCTGTCTCCCGTAATCGCACGCGCGAGTCGATGCCGTCTCCACGACGGCATCGACTTCGATGGGTTCGTGCGATCGGCGCTTCCGGCGATCCGTTCTCCGCAAGCGGCGGTCGGACCGATCTCGCCCTTCGCCGAAGTCTCGCATCGCCGCTCGTTCGGTTGCGACCGAACCATCGGGGCCGTGCGCGAGACGGACCAACGCCGAGACGACCATAAATGACGGCGTCTGATTGAGCGCATCCCGCCGACGTCGGATGATTATCGAGCGATCGCATTCGCGGACACGATCGCTTAGCGGAAGCAGACGTAAAAACTCGCAAAGCGAAGCGCCTTGCGAGTTTTCGAAATATGCCGAGAGCCGGGATCGAACCGGCGACACCAGGTTTTTCAGACCTGTGC
>CAZZXB010000060.1:0-17568 GCA_964658025.1 uncultured Janthinobacterium sp. | reverse complement strand
GCCGACCAGTTCCGTAACGGCAGCGACATCCGCGGATTGCGCGCGAAACGCGTTTCGTTGCGGGCGATGAAATCCCAATAGAGCGAATTGTACGGACAGGCGTCGTCGCCGACGACCGCTTTGGGATCGTAACGGCATCGGCCGCAGAAATCGGACATCTTATTGATGTAGTTGGCCGAAGCGGCGTACGGCTTCGTGCCGACGATCCCGCCGTCGGCGTGCAACGTCATGCCGACGACGTTGGGCACCATCACCCAATCCCAACCGTCGACGAACATCTCCCAAAACCAGTCGGTCGCGGCCTGCGGCTCGATCCCGGCGACGAGCGCGAAGTTGCCGAGGATCATCAAGCGCATGATGTGGTGTGCGTACCCGCGCGCGAGCACGAAGCGCATCGTCTCGGCGATGCAGAACATCTCGGTTTCGCCGTCGCGGAAGAACGTGGGGACCGGAAGCGTCGCCTTCAGCGCGTTGCGCGTCCGGTACTCGGGCATCAGCCGTCGATACGTCTGCCAGATGAACTCGCGCCACCCGATGAGTTGGCGCACGAACCCCTCGACCGATTGCAGCGGCGCGTCGCCCGCGCGGAGCGCCACCTCGGCGCGCTCGCAGAGCTCGGCCGGATGCAGGAGGCCGATATTGATCAGCGCCGAGAGACGCGAGTGGTTGAGCCGCAGTTCGCCCGCGAGCATCGCGTCCTCGTAGGGACCGAACGCGGCGAGTCGGTGCGCGAAGAAGTCGTCGGCGTAGGCGAGTGCGTCGGCGCGCGTCGTCGGGATGTCGAAATCGTCGGTCGAGCCCGGATGGTCCGGGAAGCGGCGTTCGACGAGCGCGACCGCCGCGCGCGCGTGCGGGCGCAGCGGCACCTCGGGCTCGTCCGGAAAGCGCATGCCGCGCTTGGGCGGCTTGCGATTCTCCGCATCGAGATTCCACGTTCCGCCGAGCGGCCCGTCGCCGTCCATGAGAAAGCCCGTCTTGCGACGCATCCGCCGATAGAACGTCTCCATCGTCACGCGCGCGGCGCCGCGCGCGAAGAGCTCCGCGAACTCTTCCGCCGTCGACACGAAGTTACAATGCGGCGTGACGTCGAGCGGTTTTCCGAGCGCCTCGACCTGCGCGCGCATGACGTCGTCGAGACCGCAGTGCGTCTGCGTCATCGTGCGAAACCGCTCGGGCGCGTGCGTCCGCACGTGATCGGCGAGCGCGGCGTCCGGATCCTCGCAGGCCTCGCGGAAATCGACGGTCCAGCCGGCGCGTCTCAAATCGTCCGCGAATCCGCGGAGCGCGGCGAAGATGAGGACGAGCTTGCGCTTGTGGTGCGGACGCTCGGCCGAGCGCGGCATCGATTCGATCATGAGGACGACGGTCGTCGCTTTGTCGCAGTCCGCTAGCGCCGAATTGTGCGGCGAGACTTGATCGCCCGCGATCCATACCGTCGTTTTCACCTCCGTCCGCGTACCCACGCGGAGCGGGCGCGACGCGATGCGACGAGAAAGCGCGAGACGATGCCGATCGTGGAAACGCGCGACCTCCGCAAGGTCTTCCGCACCGTCAAGCGCCACGCCGGTCCCGGCGGCGCGCTCAAAACGCTCTTCAGCCGGGAGCGCGAGGAACGCGTCGCCGTCGAGAGCGTGACGATGTCGCTCGAACCGGGCGAACTCGTCGGTTACATCGGCCCCAACGGCGCCGGAAAGTCGACGACGATCAAGATGCTCACGGGGATCCTCGTGCCGACCTCGGGCGAGATCCGCGTCGCCGGGATCGTGCCGCACGAAGATCGCAAACGGAACGCGCGCAACATCGGCGTCGTCTTCGGTCAGCGCAGCCAACTCTATTGGGATCTGCCGCTACGCGAATCGTTCGAACTGCTGCGCGCGATCTACGCGATTCCGGCCGATCGCTACAGACGGAATCTCGACGCGTTCGTCGAGCTGCTCGAGATGGACGACTTTCTCGGAACGCCGGTCCGTCAGCTCTCGCTCGGGCAGCGCATGCGCGGCGATTTCGCGGCCGCGATGTTGCACGACCCGAAGATCGTCTACCTCGACGAGCCGACGATCGGGCTCGACGTCGTCGCCAAAGAATCGATCCGGACGTTCGTCGCGGGCGTCAACGCCGAACGCGGAACGACGATCGTGCTCACGACGCACGATCTCGCCGACGTCGAGCGACTCTGCCGCCGGATCGTCCTCATCGACGACGGCAAGATCATCTACGACGGCACGCTCGCGCGCATCCGCGACCAGTACGGCACGCATCGCACGCTCGCGCTCGAACTCGAGACGGACGCGCCCGGCGCGGTCGACCTGCCCGGGGTCGAAGTCGCATCGCACGCCGGACGGTCGTTACGACTGCGATTCGATCGCACGGCGTACAGCGCCGACGTCCTCATCCGACGCGTCGCCGAGATGCTCTCGATCCGAGACGTCTCGATCGAGGAACCCGATCTCGAGTCGATCATCCGCCGCATCTACGTCGAAGGGTACGCCGACCCCGATTGCCACGTCGCGCCGCTCGAGACGCCGCGCGTGTGAACGCGCTGACACCCTATCGCGCGTTCGCCCAAAAAGCGTTCGCCCGCGCCGCGGCCTATCGGTTCGAAGTGTTCACGAATATCGGATCCGTGCTCGTGCGCATCTACCTGCTCAAATCCGTGTGGGTCGCGCTCTACGCGCAGAACGCGGCGCCCGCCGGCCTGCCGCTCCACGCGATCGTCACGTATTCCGTCGTCGCGCTCTTGATGTCGCTCGTGCTCGAAGTCGACGGCACGCGGCTCATCCAGACGCGCCTGCGCGAAGGTTCGATCGCGACCGATCTCATGAAGCCGATCAGCCTCCCGCTCTTCTTCTTCAGCGACGGGCTCGGGCAGACGGCTTTCGAGGCGCTGGCGATCCTTCCGTCGCTCGCGCTCGCGTTACTCTTCGTTCGCGTCGACGTGCCGAGCCCGACGACGTTCGCCGCGTTCGCGCTCGCGTTTCTGCTCGGGTACGTCGTGAATTTTCTCATCAACTTCATCATGAACGCGATCGCGTTCTGGACGCTCGAGATCCACGCGCTCCAACTCTCCGTGCGTTGGGCGTCGGATCTCCTGAGCGGGCAACTCGTCCCGCTCTCGCTCTTTCCGGGCGAGCTCGGCAAACTCGTCCAGCAATCGCCGTTCGCCTCGATCTACTCCGTGCCGTTGCAGATCTACGTCGGCCAACTTCCGCCGAGCGCGTGGCCGCTGGCGTTCGCGACGCAGGTGGGGTGGATCGTCGTTTTCTCGCTCGGTGCGTTCGCGGTGTGGCGCGCGGCCGAGCGCCGGATCGTGGTACAAGGGGGCTGATGGAAGACGTCGATCTCGTCGTCATCGGGAGCGGTCAAGGCGGCACGCCCCTCGCGGTCGCGCGCGCGAAGGCGGGCGAACGCGTCGTGCTCTTCGAGCGCGCGCGGCTCGGCGGCACGTGCGTCAATAACGGGTGCACGCCCTCGAAAGCCTTCCTCGCCTCCGCGCACAACGCGGGACGCGCGCGCCTCGCGGGGCCGCTCGGCATCCACGTCGCGGTGACGGTCGATCAGGAAGCGATCATGCGGCGCGTGCGCGCGGTTCGCGACGAATGGCGTGCGGGCAACGAGAAGAACGTCGGCGGCTCGTCGGTCGAACTCGTCCGGGCCGAGGCGCGCTTCACGGGCGAACGCATCGTTACGGGCGGCGATCGGACGTTCCGCGGGAAGCGCGTCGTCATCGATACGGGAACGCGTCCGGTCGTTCCGCCGATCGACGGGCTCGCGCGAACGCCGTATCTCACGAACGAGACGTGGTTCGATCAGGCGCGCCTGCCCGATCGTCTCGCGGTTCTCGGCGCGGGTTACGTCGGGCTCGAACTCGGTCAAGGCGCGGCGCGCCTGGGCTCGACGGTGACGGTGATCGAGCGCGGCGAGCACGTCCTCGGACACGAAGAAGCCGACGCCGCGCGGATCGTGCGCGGCGCGTTCGAAGCCGAGGGCATCGCGTTTCGCCTCGGCACGATCGTCCGTTCGGTGGCGCACGACGGTCGCGTCTTCTCGCTGACCTTCGCCGACGGCGAGACGCTCGAAGTCGACGGCGTGCTCGTCGCATCGGGACGACGCGCGAACGCGGACGCGCTCGATGCCGGATCCTCGAACGTGAGGCTCGACGATCGCGACGTCGTCGTCGTCGACGAGCATCTCGAAACCACGTGTCCGGGCGTGTACGCGATCGGCGAGGCCGCGGGGCAGCCCGCGTTCACCCACGTCTCGTGGGAAGACTTTCGACGCTTGCAGTCCACGTTCGCGGGGACGCCGCGGACGCGCGACGATCGCGTGTTGTCCTACGCCACGTTCACCGAACCGCAGCTCGCGCGAACCGGGATGACCGAGACGCAGGCGCGCGACGCGGGCTTCGACGCCGCATCGCGGACGATGCCGCTCGCAGACGTCGCGCGCGGCACCGAATGGGATCTCGAAACGGGCTTCTATCGGCTCGTCGTCGATACGGAGACCGATCGCATCCTCGGCGCGACGCTCGTCGGCTACGAGGCCGCCGAGATCGTCCACACGCTCGCCTTCGCGATCCAATCCGGCGCGACGTGGCGCGATCTCGACGCCTTCGTCGGGATCCATCCGACCTTCGGCGAGGGCCTCCCCTCGCTCGCCCGACTCTTCGAACGCTGAACGCCGGGCACGACGCGTGCCCGGAACCGACGTCGGACGGCGACGAGCGCGGAGCGGACGGCGCGGGATTCGCCGACGATCGTCGCGAGGCCGGCGCGGCTCAGACGGCGCGCAAACCCGCGGCGTTCCCGACGGTATCGTCCCAACGCGCGTACATCAATTGGTTGAGACGCCCGTAATCGAGATCGCGGCCCGCGATCGGACGACCGTAAAAGAATCCCTGGAGCGAATCGCAATCGAGTTCGCGCAACATCGCGGCCTGTTCGCTCGTCTCGACGCCTTCGGCGACGACGCGACAATTCAGATTGTGCGCGAGCGTGGTGATCGAACGGACGATCGCGGACTCACGTCGACCCTCGACGAGATCGCGGACGAACATCCGATCGATCTTGACGGTATCGACGTTGAAGTATTTGAGATACGCGATCGACGAGTACCCCGTGCCGAAATCGTCGATCGCGATCCGAACGCCGAGCGCGCGGAGTTCGCGGACGGTTCCGATCGCCTTCTCGATATCGTCCATGAGCGCGCTCTCGGTCAGTTCGAGCTCGAGCGATGCGGCGTTCAAGCCCGTCTGCGCGAGCGTTCGCGCGACCATGTCGACGAAGCCCTCGCTCTGCAGTTGACGCGCCGAGACGTTCACGGCGATGGCGAGATGCGGATGACCCGCCTCGTGCCACGCCTTCGCGGTCGAGCACGCCGTACGCAGGACCCACTCGCCGACGATGACGATGAGCCCGTTCGCCTCGATCGATTCGATGAAGCGCACGGGCGCGATCGTTCCGAGCGTCGGGTGGTGCCACCGCAACAGCGCCTCGAACGAGGCGATCCGACCGCCGCCCGCCATGTCGACGATCGGTTGGAACGCGAGCTCGAATTCGCTGCGCTCGCTCGCCACGCGGATATCTTTTTCGAGCGCGAGCCGTTCCTCGGTTTGATCGCGGAGACGCGCGTCGTACGTGCGGATGTCGCCGCCGCCGGCCTGCTTCGCGTGATACATCGCGGCGTCGGCGCTGCGGATCAGATCGTCCGGCGTCGCGCCCTCGTCGCGGAAGAAGCACACGCCGAGACTCGCCGATCCCTCGAGCGTCTGGACGCCGAGCGCGTACGGCTGCTTCAGCGCTTCGACGAGCGTTTGCAGTAACGCCTCGAGCGCCGGCCGCTCGCCGACGTTCTCGAGGAGCAGGACGAACTCGTCGCCGCCGTTTCTCGCGACGGTGTCGGTCGCGCGGACGAAGCTCCGCAGTCGATGCGCGGCCTCTTTGAGGTAGAGATCTCCGACGAGATGGCCGTACGTGTCGTTGACGTCTTTGAACGAATCGATGTCGACGAAGACGACGGCCCCTTCGTTGCCCGAACGCTTCGCGCGCTCGACCGCGACGTCGAGACGATCGAGGAGCAGGAGCCGATTCGGGAGATCGGTGAGCGAATCGTGCAGCGCGCGGTGCTCGAGACGTTCTTCGGCGCGCTTGCGACCCGTGATATCGAGCGCGGTCCCGAAGAAGCTCGTCGCGCGTTTCGTTCGTTCGTCGTACGTGTACTCGCCGTGCTGTTGCACCCAGCAGATCTCGCCGTCGCCGCGCACGAGTCGGAAGTCGATCGTGAACGTCTTGCGTTCGCGCCGGGCGCGCTGCATCACCTCGAGCACCATCGCGCGATCGTCGACGTGCACGAATTCCATGAGCTGGTGCAGTTCGGGGGCGTGCGACCGATCGGCGACGCCCACGAGATCGTACATCTGCTCCGTACAGGAGACGGCCGAAGTTCGGAGGTCGAGTTCCCACACGCCCGCGCGCGCGGTGCGCTGGGCGCGCGCGAGACGCGCTTCGCTCCGCTCGAGTTCGCGGAGCATCTCGTCGCGATCGGTGACGTCGAGCGCGATCCCGGCGCGCCCGTGCAAGCGGTTCCGTCCGGCCGCTCGCGGCTCGACGAAGATCTGGAAGTAGCGCTTCCCGATCCGACCGCGCAGGTGGAGATCTTCCTGATCGCCGACGGCCGCCGCGTATTCGGTATCGAACACGCTGCGGACGTCGCGGCCGATCAGCGAACGCGCGTCGATCCGGAGCGTCTCGAGCGCGGCTCCCGTCGCGCTACTGATCCGATCGTCGTTTCCGACCGTGAAGACGACCGCGGGGAGTTGCGCGAGCAGGAGCGAGAGCCGCTGCTCGCTCGCGTCGAGCGCGGCGATCTGCGCGGCGAGGGCGCCGTGCTGCATCTCGAGTTCGCGTTGCATCGGTCGGAAGACGAAGGCGAGGTCGAATGCGAACACGAGCACGACGAGCGCGAGCGCGCAGGCTTCGGCCGCGGCGATCTCGCGCGTGCGGACGGTGCCCGCCGATTCGTACGCGCGCTCGACGCGGAGTTCGAGGCCTTCGACGGCCGGAGCGTGCGCGAGCACGTAGGCGGCATCGCCCGAGCGGGCGGCGAGCGCGTACCGTCGCACGGCGTCTCGTCCGGCCGCCGCGTACAGGTTGCGGACGGATTTCGGCGGCCAGCTCGCGGGCCCGAGCGAGGTGTCGCCGCTCGCGAGACGGGCATCCGTCGCGGCGAGTTGCTTCGCCTCGACGATCGTCTCCGCGCGCGCGCTCGGCGCCGCACCGAACGGCGCGAAGGCGGCGATCGAGCGGACGAGATCGGCGTCGCGCGCGGCCGCGTGGATCGCGCGCCCCTGACGTTCGAGGCCGATCGTTCCGAAGACGATCGCCACGAATCCGAGCGCGCTCATGAGCGCGACGAACACGATGTCGAACGAATTGTTGTGCCGACCCGCCAACGCGCGCCTCCGAGAATGCGTAGAGCGACGCTCCATCCGAAGAATCCGGAGACGTCGCTGTTCCTAACATCGAACGTCCGGCCGAAACGGGGTAGCGTTATCTCGCAAGGGTGACGAACGTCACCCCATGCTCGCGGTCTACGTACAGTATTGGCGGATCAATCTGCTCACGATGATCGAGTATCGCGCGAATTTCGTGATGTGGTTCGGCTTCATGCTCGTCTATCACGCCACGGCGATCGCCGCGCTCTGGGTGACGCTCAACACGTTCCCGTCGATGAACGGTTGGGATTTTCGGCAGATGGCGTTTCTCTACGCGCTCTGGATGGCCGGCCACGCCGTGCACAACACGTTTTTCTTCACGGTCGGCGACGTGCCGAACATGATCCGCGAGGGCCGCTTCGACCGGTTTCTCGTGCGCCCGCTCGACCCGTTGTTCCAGGCCCTCACGACGCCGCAACAGATCTGGCCCGACGAACTCATCCTCTCGGTCGTCTTTCTCGCGGTCGCGACGTGGATCTCGCACGTGCGCGTCGACGCGACGTATTTCGTGTTCGTACCGCTCGTCGTGCTCGGCGGCGCGCTCATCGATTTCGGCATCCAGCTCGCCGTCGCGACGCTCGCGTTCTGGGTCGTTCAGGTCGACGCGTTGCGCTGGGCCGTGATGTCGCTCGAAGCCGACTTCACGCGCTATCCGATCAGCATCTACTCGCGCGCCGTGCGCTTCGTCCTGACGTTCGTCTTTCCGTTCGCGTTCATGAATTATTTCCCGGCGTCGTTCCTCTTACGAAAGGCGGGCGAGGACGGCGCGCGGATCTCCGCGACCCTCGGCGTGGCGACGCCGCTCGTCGGGCTCGCGTGGTTCGGTCTCTCCTACGCCTTCTGGCGCCTCGGCGTCGATCGGTATCAGGGAACGGGGAGTTAGCGCGAGCGCGCGCACGGCGACCCGCTAACGCGCGGCGAAGATATCGCGGAGCGCCGCTTCGAGCGCGCGCGCGATCCGTCGCTCCACCGCGGGTCGCGCGAGTTCGCCGCCCTGCGCCGCGTTCGAGACGAAACCGATCTCGACGAGCACCGCCGGAACGCGCGCTTCGTTCGTGACCGCGAGATCGCGCGCGCGGAATTCCGATTCGCCGAAGCCGAGCGCGCTCAGCCGCGCGCGCATCGCGTTCGCGAGCGGGATCGAGTTCGGCCGCAACCAGAACACGCTCGTCCCGCGCCGCGCGGGATCGGTCGACGCGTCGGCGTGGATCGAGACGAACGCCGCGGCGCCGAGGCGATTCGCGAGCGCGGCGCGCGCGCGATTATCGCGTCGGAGCACCGTCGCCGTGCGGAACGGATGCGCGTACGAGCGCGTCAGGACGATCCGCGCGCCCTCCGCGCGCAGGTCGCTCGCGAGATCTTCGGCGACCGCGAGCGTGACGCGGCGCTCTTCCACGCCGTTCGGGCCGACGGCGCCGACGTTGAGGTCGCTTCCGTTCGGGTAGCGCGCGCCGTGACCGGGATCGAGGACGAACGTCTTTCCGGCGAACGCCCGATCGGCGCGTGCGGGAGACGCGATTCCCAGGATCGCGAACGCGAGCGAGACGAGCGCGAGCGGAAGGCGACGGAAGCGCATCCCCTCCGATGCTCGCGAGGATTCGATCGCACCTCGTCCGTACGCAGAGCGCTACGTGAATCGATCGCTTTTCGTAACGGCGGGGCTCGTCGCCGTCGTCGTACCCCGCCGTGCCGATGCGGAATCGCTCGAAGATCACATCGCCCGTCTCGCGCGATCGTCGTCGGGGACGGTCGGCGTCTTCGCCCGCAAGCTGACGCACGGGTCGCAATTCGGCTGGAACGCCGACGACGTCTTTCCGACCGCCTCGATCAGCAAGATCCTCATCATGCTCGCCGTCTTCCGGCGCGCGGAGAAATACGGTCGCGAACTCTTCGAACGACGCATCGAGCTCAAGCTCTCCGATTTCGTCGGCGGCTCGGAGATCCTCGACGGCTACAACCCCGGCAACACGATCACGATCGATCGGCTCGTTCGCGCCATGATCGAACAGAGCGATAACACCGCCTCGAACGTCTTGATCGATTACGTCGGCTTCGCGGGCGTGCGCGAGGCGATCGCCGCGGCGGGCTTGCGGCACACGCAGCTCAAGCGGCACTACATGGACGTCAACGCGATCATGCACCACAGCGAGAATCTCACGACGGCGCGCGACATGGGATCGCTCCTCTTCCAGATCGAGCGCGGCGCGCACGAAGCGATACGCACCGTCGCGTCGCCGGCGTCGTGCCGCGCGATGATCGACATCATGTTGCGCCAGGAAGATCGCGACAAGATCGCGCGCGGACTGCCGCGCGGAACGCCGCTCGCCAACAAGACGGGCGAGATCGACGGCGTGCGCAACGACGTCGGGATCGTCGATCCGTACGGTGAGAACCCGTACGTGATCGCGGTGTTGACGAAAGATCTCGACGATTTCTCGCTCGGCAACATCGCGATCCGCAAGATCGCCTCCGCGATCAACGGGGCGTTCACGTGACGCGAGCGTGTTCGCGCTCGCGTCGCGTCGTCGTTCCCGCGCCCGCCGATCCGAATCGCGTTACGAGATGGCGACCTTCGTCATGACGTCGCCGACCTTGATTCGGTCGACCACGTCCTGACCCTCGGTCACCTGACCGAAGACCGTGTACTGTTTGTCGAGGAAGCGCGCGTCGCCGAGGCAGATGTAGAACTGCGAGCCGCCGGAGTTCGGGCTCGCCGACCGCGCCATCGCGACGGTGCCCTTCACGTGCGGCTTGTCGTTGAATTCGGCGTCGAGATTGTACCCGGGACCGCCCGTTCCGGTCCCCTGCGGGCAGCCGCCCTGGATCACGAATCCGGGCTCGACCCGGTGGAACGTGAGGCCGTCGTAGAAGCCGGCGCGCGCGAGCTTGATGAACGCGGCGCTGTGGATCTTGGCGTCGTGCGGATAGAAGCGGAAGACGATGTCGCCCTTCGCGGTCGTGATGCGTGCGTGGACGGTTTCCGCCTCGACCGCGAGCGCGTCGAGCTCGGCACCCGTCGGGGCCGTTTGGGTCGCCATGATTTCCTCCGATGCGTGTGGCGACGCGCACCGTTGCGCGGACGGCCGAAACCCACCTCCGTCCGCGTTTTGGTTCGCGTTCGGAAGGGGTATCCTTCGGAACATCATGGGTACGGTCGAATCGGCGGTCGAGTTCCGCGCCCTCCCGCAGCCGAGCTTCGCTCGCGCGGTTCGCGAGGGCACGACGAAGCTCGCCCGCGCGCACGGCGTCGACGAGGAGAACTTACTCCAGTTCCTCACCGCCCTCGGCGAAGCGGTCGCGAACGCGATCGAACATTCCGGCACGCACGACCCGATCGACGTCAGCGTGCGCGTCGCGGACGGCCGCCTGTACGCCGTCGTCCGCGATCGCGGGATCGGTTTCGCGGTCGAAGAGCGCCGCGAGCCCGCGCTCCCCGACGCCGACGCCGAACGCGGCCGCGGGTTGCCGATCATGCGGCGCTGTTGCGATCAATTCGCCGTGACGAGCGCCCGCGGCGCGGGGACGACCGTCGTTCTCGCGCGCTCGCTCCGGACGCGCGCCGTCGCGTAGGTTCCTCGTCCGAGCGCCCGAACCGGTCGTGACGTTCATCACGCGTTTTCGCACCCCACCACGCCATGATATGGCGAAGCGCGGGAAGATTCGGGAGCGACGAAGTGTTCGATTCGGCGACGGAGACTATCGAACGGGACGATTTCTGTTCCCTCGCGCCCATCGGCTGGTTGCACCACAAGATGCAGGACAGCTTTTTTCTCGTCGTCGGGACGGGTTCGTGCCAGGGCTTCTTGCAGACGGCGCTCGGCGTGATGATCTTCGCGAAGCCCCGCTTCGCGACGGCGGTGCTCGATGAGGACGATCTCGGCGGCGCGGATCCGCTAACGGGCCTGCGCCCGCTCGTCGAGGCGATCGTCGCCGAACACGCGCCGCGCGCGATCTTTCTCGCCTCGACGTGCACCCCCGAGATCTTGAAGATGAACGTCGCGGGTTGCGCGAAACCGCTCGAGGACGAGTTCGGCGTTCGCGTCTATCCCTGTCGGCTCGACGGGTTCGACGCGGCGTACACGCAGGGCGAGGATCACGTCTTGCAGTCGATGATCGAACGCTCGCCGCGAACGGACGACCGCAACCTCGTGATCCTCGGATGCCTCTCGGCGCTCGAAGAGGTCGAGATCCGGCTGGAGTGTCGCGCCATGGGGCTTCCGGAGCCCGCGTTCCTCCCCGACGAGAGCGCGCTCGCGCTGCCGGCGATCGGTCCGAACACGGTGCTCGCCGCCGTCCATCCGTATTTGTTCGGTGCCGTATCGTTTGCGGAGCGGACCCGGCGTTGCAAGCCGTACCGCACGATCTTTCCGTACGGACCCGACGGCGCGCGCGCGTTCTACGAGACGCTCGCGCTCGCGTTCGGCAAGACCGTCTCGTACGCGGAGCGCGAGCGCGAAACGTGGGCCGCACTCGAATCGACGACCGCGGTCCTGCGCGACAAGACGATCGCCTTCTCGTCCGACGCGATGCTCGAACTCCCGCTCGCGCGGACGCTACGGGCGGCGGGCGCGCGCGTCTCGCTCGTCGGCACGCCGAACGTCTACAAGAAGTTTCACGCGGCCGAGCGCGCCACGCTCGACGGCGTCGAGATCCTCGAACGGCCCGATCGCTTCGCGCTCTTCGCGCGGCTCTCCCAAGACCGGCCCGATCTCGTCGTCGCGAACCTCAACGTGGCGAACTCGCTCGAGGGCATGGGTTTCCCGGTGAAGTGGTCGACCGAACTCACGTTCCAGCCGATCCACGGTTTTTCGGGCGCGTCGACGCTCTTCACCATGTTCGCGTCGAGCATCCGGCGCCACGAAGCCCTCGCCGCGCGCGCGGCGCGAGGCGGGAACGCGCCCAAACCGATCGATCTCGACTTCTTCCGTCAGCCGGTGCGCGCGTGAGGCTCGCGGTCTGGAGCTACGAAGCGCCCGCGCATATCGGCGTCTCGAAAGCGGCGGCGTCGTTCGCGAAGGTGCATTGTCTCTTGCGCGCACCCAAGGGCGACGGGTACGGCACGATCATGCTCGCGATGTTCGAACGGCTCGGCGTGAGCGCGCCGTTATCGGTGTGCGCGCTCACCGAGGCGACGCTCGCCGGCTCCGCGGCGAACATCCCGCCGATGCTCGCGGAGATCGACCGCAAGCACGAACCCGATCTCATCGTCGTGACGCGCAGCGCCACGGCCGCCGTGTTGCAAGAACCGCTCGACGGCGAGATCGCGATGATGCCGCCCGGGACCGTCCGCGCGGAGATCTTGCTCGCGGGCGCGCATCCCGTGCGCGATACGGAACTCTCCGGCTTCGCGAAGACGACGCGCGAGATCGTCGCGCGCTACGCGAGCGACGTTCCGCGAACGGAGCGTCCGTCGGTCAACATCATCGGCGCGTCGCTGCTCGGTTTCCACGATCGCTCGAACGTCGAATCGCTCCGCCGCGCGTTCGCGAGCGTGGGCATCGACGTCAACTGCGTCGCGCCGCTGGGCGCATCGCCCGAAGATCTGCGCGGCATCGGCCGCGCCTGGGTGAACGTCGGGCTCGCGCACGAGCTCGCGCTGCCCACGCTCGAATTCTTACGCGAACGCTTCGGTACGCCGTACGCGCGCGAGTTGCCGTACGGCGAAGCGGGGACGACGCGCTTCCTGCGCGAGATCTGCGCGTACTGCGAGATTCCCGCCGCCCGCGTGACGGAAGCCGCGCGCGCGAGCCAATTGTTGTGGTACGCGCGCACGGTCGACGCGCACGCGCTCTCGTCGAAACGGGTCGCCGTCTTCGGCGCGCCGACGGCCGTCGCGGGGATCGCGCGCGTGATGCGCGAGGAACTCGACATGCAGGTCGAATTCGTCGGCACGTACGCGCTCGAGTGGGGCGGCTGGTTGCGCGAGCGGGTCGCCGATCTCACGGACGACGTGCTCGTGACGAACGACTATCGCGAGGTCGCGCGCGCGATCGATCGCACGCGTCCCGACATCGTGTTCGGATCGCAGATGGAGCGTCATTCGGCGAGCGCCGTCGGCGTGCCGTGCGCCGTCGTCTCGCCGCCCGCGCACATCCTGAACTTCCCGCTCGGCTACGCGCCGTTCGTCGGCTTCGAAGGCGCGAACCACATCGGCGATCTCGTGAACAACACGCAGGTGCTCGGACTCGAACATCACCTGATCGAAACCTTCGGTCCGCGCGGTCAGGGCCGTTTCGCCGAGGCCGCCCCGGAGCCGGAGGGCGGCGCCGTCGCGGTCGCCGCCGCGCCGCGCGAGGCGGGCGATCCGACGTGGGATCCCGCGGCCGAACGGCTCCTCGGGCGCATTCCGTTTTTCGTGCGCAAGAAAGCGCGCACCAACATCGAGCGGTACGCGCGCGAGCGCGCCATCGCGACGATCGACGAATCCGTCGTCCTGCGGGCGCGGGAGCACGTCGGTGGCTGAGCGCGCGACGCCGCTCCGCGATTCGGCGCGCTCGACCGTGACGACCGTCGGCCGTTTCGGCGCGATGATGTTGCCCTTCGCGAATCGCGACGCGGGCGCGGCCGGGATCAACGCGTCGCTGCGGACGTTCGCGAAACCGGGCACGTGGTTCGCGCCGATGTGGGCGATGCTCGTCGGTTGCGTCGCGTCGGGCAACGCGACGTGGTCGGTCGGGTCGATCGGCCGCGTCCTGCTCGGCATGATCCTCGCGGGGCCGCTCCTGTGCGCCTTCTCGCAGATCGTCAACGACTGGTTCGATCGCGACGTCGATCGCATCAACGAACCCGATCGCCCGACCGCGGCGAACGCGCTCGCACCCGGCACGATCCTGGGCTTCGCGCTCGGGCTCGGCGTCGTCGCGCTCGGCCTCGCGCTCGCGCTCGGCACGACCGTCTTCTGGCTCGCGCTCGGCGGGCTCGCACTCGCGCTCGCCTACAGCGCGCCGCCGCTCCGCCTCAAAGCGCGTAACGGCTGGCTCGCGAACGCGGCGTGCGCGTTCTCGTACGAAGGCTTCGCGTGGGTCGCGGGAAGCGCGATCTTCGGTCACGTCTCGCAGGGCACGATCGTGCTCGCCACGCTGTATTCGCTCGGCTCGCACGGCCTGATGACGCTCAACGATTTCAAGAGCTACGAAGGCGATCGCAAACTCGGCCTCCGTTCGCTTCCGGTGCTGCTCGGTCGCGACGGTGCGTTACGCGCGGCGTTCTGGTTCATCGACGTCTTCCAAGTGCTCGCGATCGCCTACGTCCTCTCGCACCGGATGTGGCTCGCGGGTGCGATTATGGGTCTGCTCTTCGTCGTCCAACTTCCGATGCAGCGTCGGCTCGCGTCGGATCCCAAAACGCTCGCGCCGTGGTATTGCGCGAGTGCGATCCCGCCGTTCGTGTGGGGCATGCTCGTCTCGGCTCTCGCCGTCCGCTCCGGAGGATTCTAGCGCATGAAAGTTGTCGTCATCGGTGCCAACGTCGGCGGGAGCGTCGCGGCGGGAGATCTCGCCGCGAGCGGTGCGGAGGTGCTGCTCGTCGAGCGCGATCTCGCGCGAAAGAAACCGTGCGGCGGCGCGATCCCGCCGAAGGCGCTCGCGGAATTCGGCGTACCGAGCCACATCGTGGAACGCCGCACGAAACGTGCCGTCATCATCGGCCCGAGCGGCTCGGAAGTCGGGATGGACGTGCGCGGCACGAAAGTTCGCGAGGACGACTTCATCTGCATGGTCACGCGCGAACGACTCGATCGCGCGATGCGCGAGAAAGCGCAAGACGCGGGCGCCGACCTGCGCGAAGCATCGTTCGTCTCGCACGAAGATCTTCCGGACGGTAAGGTACGCGTGCGCCTGCGGGGACGCGACGGACGCGAAGAGATCGTCGTCGCCGACGCCCTCGTCGGTGCCGACGGCGCCGGATCGGCCGTCGCCAAATCGTGCGGCCGTCCGGCGATCAAACACGCATCGGCGATTCAGGAACGGCTCGTCCTGCCCGACGACGCGATGAAATATTACGAAACCACGGCCGAGCTCTACCTCGGCGACGACGTATCGCCCGACTTTTACGGCTGGGTCTTCCCGAAGAGCGATCACGTGGCGGTCGGCACCGGATGTCGGCCCGAGCACGCGAACCGCTCGTACGCCTTCCTCGAAGGCGTCAAGCGACGCGCGGGCGACAAACTCGCGGGTGCGAAGCGTATCCTCCTCGAGGGACATCCGCTGCCGATGGCGCGCCACAAGAAACTCGTCTACGGTCGTACGTTGCTCGTCGGCGACGCGGGCGGTATGGTCGCCCACACGTCGGGCGAAGGTATCTACTTCTCGATGGCCGCGGGCCGACTCGCGGCGCAGACGCTCCACGCGCATTTCGGCGACGCGAAGTTTTCCCTCGAGCGGTACGAGAAGGCGTGGCAGAAACGCTACGGCGCGATGTTCGATTTTCTCGAGGTCCTCGAGCGCTGGTCGTACCGCGGGAATCGCAATCGCGAGTTCTTCGTCGATATGTGCGACACGAAAGAAGTTCAAGAGTTGACCTTCGACAGCTATCTCTTCAAAGAGATGGCGAAGGTCGCGCCGACGGTTCACGTGCGGATGGCGATCAACGGGGCGAAGGCCGCCGTACGCAACTGGATGAATCCAAAAACGCCGCTCCTCTCCGAACCGCCGGAGATGACCGCGAAGCAAGCCCTCGCGATCGCCCGCGCGGCGGTCGCCGACGGCGCCGGAATCGACGAGCGGGCGTACGCCAATGCCGGTTAAACTGATCCTCGGGGCCGGCGGGCTCGCGAGTACGCTCGCCTTGCTCGCGCTGACGCTCCTCGTCCTCGCCTACGGCCGCCTCGCGGGCGGCATCGAACGCGCCGCCACGGCGGCCGGATTCGTCGAGACGGGTACCGCTTCGGGTTGACCCGCGGCGCGTCTCCGTGGTAGGGTCCAACAAGCGCCGTCACACGGGCCTCGCCGGATCGGCCGAGGTCTTTTCGTTTCATTCAGGGGAAAGCCGATGCCGTCCGCGCCGCTCCAACACATGCAGATCGCACCGTATTATTGGTTCGACGGCGAGATCTCGCTCCGCGAGACGGTAACGGTCGATCCGTTCGCACACGGCCTCCATTACGGTACGGGCGTGTTCGAGGGCGTCCGCGCGTACGCGACGCCGAACGGTCCCGCCGTCTTCCGCTTGCGCGAACACATGGAACGCTTCGCGCGATCGGCCGCCGTCTACGGCCTCGCTCTCGAGCGCAGTCCCGCGGAACTCTCCGAGGCCGTCGTCGCGACCCTCGCGCGCAACGAACTGCAGTCGGCGTACATCCGGCCGCTCGCGTTTTTCGGCGAGAAGACGATCTCGCTCGCGCCGAAATTCCATTGTCCGACGCACGTCCTCATCGCCTTTCGCGCGCTCGGTAATTACTTCGGCGACACGCAGCGTGACGGCATCCGCGCGACGATCTCGCCGTGGCGCAAGTTCTCGTCGAGCGCGATGCCATCGACCGTCAAGGCCTGCGGGCACTACGCGAACTCCGTGCTCGCGATGACCGACGCCGTGTCGCGCGGGTTCGACGAGGCGATCCTTCTCAACGATCGCGGCGAGATCGCCGAGGGCACGGGCGAGAACGTCTTCGCGGTGAAGGGCGGTCGGCTCTATACGAACGACGAGCGCGCCGACGTCTTGCTCGGCATCACGCGCGCGAGCGTGATCGAACTCGCGGCAGATCTCGGCATCCCGGTCGAGATCGGTCGCCTGCGGCTCGACGATCTGCTCGGAGCCGACGAAGTCTTCTTCACGGGCACGGCCGTCGAGGTGACGCCGCTCGCGTGCATCGACGACACGATCTTCGCGACCGACCGGCCCGTCTCGTCGCGCATCCGCGATTCGTTCGCGCGCGCGACGATGGGCGCCGATCCGCGCCACGCCGACTGGGTGACGTACGCGCGGCCGGAGCTCGCTCCGGCCGGGACGGGCACGTCCCGCTGAATCCGGGCGCGCGCGCCGGCGCCTTCGGGCTCGCGATCGTGTTCGCGTCCGCGACGTTCGCCGCGGTCGCCCGGCCACGCGCGGCGCACGCCGACTCGCCCGCGTCGCCCGCAGAGCCG
>CAZZXB010000059.1:0-17719 GCA_964658025.1 uncultured Janthinobacterium sp. | reverse complement strand
CATCGCCGAGATCTCTTGCGGCGTGTAATCCTTGCCGTCGATCTTGACCTTGTGATCGGTGCCCATGAAACGCTTGATCGATTTGATCGTGCGATCCGGATTCGTCACCGCCTGTCGCTTCGCGAGCTGGCCGACGAGTCGTTCGCCCGTTTTCGTGAACGCGACGACGGACGGGGTGGTGCGACTCCCCTCGGAGTTCGCGATGACGGCGGGCGTCTGGCCCTCCATGACGGCGACGACGGAATTCGTCGTGCCGAGGTCGATTCCGACCACTTTAGCCATTGAATATCTTTCCTTACTTACCGAACGTCGAGGACCAACTGCACGGGAACGCTCTCGCCTTCCCGACCTCGCGCGAACGCGAGCTTCGCCTTGCCGCTTACCGACATTCAAGGTTCGCGCCATCTCATAGCGTGGCGCCGCTGGTTACGTACCCTTAGATACGACGACGGCCCCGGAGAGTTTCGCTCCCCGAGGCCGGCTTCGCAAGGCTTCGCCCGGTCGTGCCTCGGCGCGAACGGTTACGGCTGCGAGCCGTCTCCGCCCTGACCCTGGCTCGGGTCGCCGCCGCCTTGCTGCATCCCGCCGCCCTGTTGGCCGAAGGCCTGACCGACGTCGGCCGGGCGCTCCTGGACCTTCACGCTGACGAGCTTTTTCACGCCCGCGCTCCAGACTTCGAGATTGATGCTGGAGCCGGGCTTCGTCGCCTTGATCGCCTTGACGACTTCCTCGTTCGCGGTCACGGGCGAGCCGTTGACCTTCTGGATCACGTCACCCGGTTGGAGACCCGCTTGGTCGGCCGGGCTCCCCGAGACGACCTGTTGGACCGCGACGCCCTTGCCCTGATAGTTGAGCTGGACGCTGAGATTCGGGGTGATCGTCGCGAGCGCCGCGCCGATGAAGCCCGCGTTCGTGCCCTGATGGACGCCCGGCTGTTTTTCGAGGTAGGCGACCTGCTCTCGGACCGTGTTCGAGGGAACCGCGAAACCGATACCCTGCGCGCCCGCCTGCGGGTTCGCCGTCGACTGGTTCACGCCGATCAGGCGCCCCTCGACGTCGATGAGCGGGCCGCCCGAGTTACCCGGGTTGATCGGGGCCGACGTTTGCAACAGGCCCTTGAAGTCGATCGAGCCGCCGCTCTCGCTCCCGATCGTCTCGTCCCGATTGAAGCCCGAGACGACGCCGACCGAGACCGACTGCTTGAGTTCGAACGGTTCGCCGATCGCGATCGCCCATTGGCCCGCTTGGAGCTTCGTGGAATCGGCGATATCGACGGGCGGCGGCATGTTCTTCACGCCGTCGACCTTGACGAGCGCCAGATCCGAGCCGATCGATTCCGAGAAGACCTTGCCCGCGACGTGCTCGCCGTTGGAGAACACGACCTGGATCCCCGAGACGTTCGAACCGTTCGGCGGGCTGACGACGTGCGCGTTCGTGACGATGAGCCCCGACCCGTCGGCGTTCCGCGAGTAGACGAAGCCCGAGCCCGAGGCGCGCGCCTTGAATTTCTGGACGCGCTGGGGTCCCTGCTGACCGAACATCTGCGCGAACGGATCCATGGGCATGACCTGTTGGCCGTTCACCGTGACGTTGAGCGCGACGACCGACGGGGCGACGCGTTTGACGGCGCTGACGATGCGATCCTGATCGCTGCCGCCCGTCGAGGGGAGCGGCGCGGCGCTCAGCGCCGGGGGCGAGTTGCCGGGACCCGCGACGCCCGCGAAGTGCGTGCTCGCGAAGACCATCATCGAAAAGCTTCCGATGACGGCACCGATGAGGCCGATGATCGCGGTCGGCAGCAGACGAAATTTTTGCATGGTGTGCTTTCTCTATCTCTTTCCAGGGTTGGACGCTTCGGAGGCCATTACTCGCTCGGGGCGGACGAAGTCTCACCGCTAGGGGCTATTTTCCCGGATTTCTCATTTTCTGCTATCGTCGACGATGAGCCCGTCGCGGACGCGGATCGTGCGGCGGGCGTGGCGGGCGACTTCGGGGTCGTGCGTCACCATGACGATCGTGCGGCCGGCGGCGTTGAGTTCGCCGAAGAGCGCCATGATCTCGTCGCTCGTCTGCGAGTCGAGGTTTCCCGTCGGCTCGTCCGCCAGGACGAGTGCGGGGTCGTTCACGAGCGCGCGCGCGATCGCGACGCGTTGTTGTTGGCCGCCGGAGAGCTCGTTCGGCTTGTGGGTCTCGCGATCGGCGAGTCCGACCTCGTCGAGGGCGCGGGCGGCGCGACGCTCGCGCTCGCGCACGCCGAGCCCGGCGTAGAAGAGCGGGAGCGCGACGTTCTTGAGCGCGCTCGTCCGCGCGAGTAAGTTGAAGCCCTGGAAGACGAAGCCGAGCTTGCGCAGGCGGATCGCGGCGAGCGCGTCGTCGTCGAGCGTGCCGACGTCGTCTCCGTCGAGGCGATAGCTCCCGGACGTCGGCCGGTCGAGACAGCCGATGAGGTTCATGAGCGTCGATTTGCCCGAGCCCGACGGGCCCATGATCGCGACGTACTCGCCGCGTTCGACCGTGAAGCCGACGCCGCGGAGCGCCTGCACGTCGAGCGCGCCGTTCTTGTAGGTTTTCGTGACGTCGCGCATACCGATGACGGCGCTCGCGTTCGTCGCGAGCCGATCGGCGGCGGGTTCACTCATAACGGAGCGCTTCGATCGGATCGAGTCGCGCGGCGCGATAGGCGGGATACGTCCCGAAGACGAGCGTGACGAGCGTCGCGAAGCCGACCGCGATCCCGACCGACTGCAGCCACGGAATGTCCGGGACGACGCCCGAGATCGCGATGAGCACGAACCGATCGACGAGCGCGCCGACGGCGAGCCCGAGCGCGAGACCGATGCCGCACCCGACGAGCGAGAGCAGCAGCGCCTCGATGAAGAACTGCGCGAGGATCGCGAACCGCGTCGCGCCGATCGCCTTGCGCACGCCGATCTCGCGCGTCCGTTCGCTGACGGAGACGAGCATGATGTTCATGATACCGATCCCGGCGACGAGTAACGAGAGCGCGCCGACGAGTGCGACGACGAGCGTGAGCACGACGAAGATCGCGCCGATCGTCGTCGCGAACGTGCGCCGATCGAACGTCTGATAGTCGGCGCGTCGTTGCTTGAGCCCGCGGAAGAACGACTTCACGTCGTCCTCGGTGTCGGTCATCCGTAACGGATCGACGACGATGAAGCGCGCCGCGGCGAGCGGCCGGTTCTGCAAGTAATCGCGCACGAACGTCGTGTACGGGATGTCGACGTCGCCGTCGAAATTGACGGGGATGATCCCCTGCGTCGGCGGGCCCTTCGCGCCGATGACGAGGTAGCGCCGATCGCCGACGCGCACGTTCGCGCCCGTCGGATCGCCGCCGTCCGGAAAGAGTTTCGTATACGCGTCGTGCGAGAGGACGGCGACGTTCGCGTCGCCCGCCACGTCCGCGTGGGAGATCGAGCGGCCGTAGATCAGCGGGACCGACGCGAAGCTCACGTCGGCGTCGTCGGAGATCGAGAGCCGCACGTGCGCGTGCCCGATCGAGACGAGACGCGAGACGTTGCCCGCGGGGATCGCGGCCGCGAGATTCGGCACGAGCGCGTTCGCGCGCGCGATATCGTTCGCGGTGAACGCCGCCTTCGCGAAATCGGCCTGGCGTTGACTCGGAAAGAGGAAGAAGCTGTTGTCGCTGAGGCCGCCGAGGATCCCCGTGACCGACGACGACATGCCGTGACCGAGGATCTGGATCGAGATCACCGCCGCGACGCCGATCACGAGTCCGAGCACGGTGAGCAGCGAGCGCGTGCGATTGCCGCCGAGCACGCCCGCCGCTTCCGCGAAGAGCGGTCCGATCGTGCGCAGGAGTTTCATCTAGCCGGCCTTCTCCGCGGGCGAGCGATCCGAGGCGAGCGCGTATCCCGACGACACGCTAACTCCGCAGCGCCTCGATGGGATCGAGCCGTCCGGCGCGCAGGGCCGGATACGTGCCGAACGCGATGCCGACCAGAAGCGAGAAGCCGATCGCCACGCCGAGGATCGCCGCCCACGGAATCGGCGCGGGTCCGAGATACGTCGAGACGACGTAGGCCGCGACGAGCACGAACGTCACGCCGACGAGCGTGCCGAGCGCGCCGCCGCCGAGCGACAAGACGATCGCCTCCATGAGGAACTGCAGCGTGATGTCGCGCCTGCTCCCGCCGATCGCCTTGCGCAACCCGATCTCTTTCGTGCGCTCCGAAACCGAGACGAGCATGATGTTCATGATCCCGATCCCGGCGACGACGAGCGCCACGCAGCCGATCGCGGTGAGGCCCGCGCCGACGAGTCCGATCGTTTTCTCGAACCCGCCGATGAACGCGAGCGCGTCCTGGATGTCGTACTGCGTGTCGGGCCCGTGGAGACGATGGAGCGTCGCGAACACGGCCGTGCGGACGTCGGGGAGTTCGACGCCCGGCCGGGCGTAGACGTCGAGTTGATCGATCGGTCCGGGCGCGATGTCGTGAAACGTGGTGTACGGGATGTTGATGAAATCCGTCCCGCCCGAGCTCGCGAAGATGCTCGCGTGGAGATCGTCGTAGACGCCGACGATCCGGAAGCGGACGCCGTCGATCCGCACCATCCGCCCGAGGGCGAAGGCGCCGTCGCCGAAGAGGCGCCGTTCGACCGATTGACTGAGGTCGCAGACGCGCGCGCTCGTCGCGACGTCGTTCGCGTCGAAGCGCCGGCCCTCGCGCATCGTCAGCGAGTCCGTGACGTAATCGGTATCGCTCGACACGTTGCCGACGAAATCGACGCCGTTCGCAGCGATGTGATAGTTGCGCGAGTAGATCGGAAAGACGTGCTCGAGCACGTCGGGATTGCGCGTCGCGACGACGCGCGCGTCGCGGAATTGCAGACCCGCGGACGCCGGATCGTCCTGTTGTTGGTTCACGTTCACGATGAAGCCCGGATCGCCGAACGCCTGGAGTTGCGTCGTGATGCCCCCCGAGGCCGCGCGACCGATCCCGAGCACGGCGATGACCGAACTCGTGCCGACGATCATGCCGAGCATCGTGAGGAACGAACGACCGCGATTGCGCCAGAGCGCTTCGAGCGCCTCGCGCCCGTACGCGACGAGGCGACCGACGCGCACGTTCATCCGCTCGGACTCGCGGAGGGCGCCGCGTCCGACGCGGCGGAGATCGGCGAGCCGTCCACGACGCTCGCGTCCTTACTGACGACGACGGTATCGCCGTCGCGCAGACCGTGCGAGACGACCGCGAGCGTGTCGTTCTGCGTTCCGAGCGCGACCGGGGTCCGCACGGCGCGGCCGTCCTTCGCGAGCAGGACGAACGTTCCGCGCTCGTCCTTGCGTAGCGCGTCGATCGGCACCGCGAGCGCGTCCGGCACGCGCGCCGTGACGATGTCGACGTCGACGCTCATCCCGTCGCGCAGGAACGCCGGATCGCGTTCGAGCGCGATCGTCGTGACGACCTGACGCGAGGTGTTCGAGGGATCGTCGGCCTTCTGCGCGATCGGCGAGATCGCGGCGACGCGACCGGGGATCTCGCGTCCGGCAAAATCCTCGCCGCTCACGATCGCGCGCTGACCGAGCGCGACGCTCGCGATATCTTGTTCGTCGACGCGCGTGCGGACGATGAAGCGCTCGTTCTCCGAGAGCGTGAAGAGCGGTTGGCCCGCGACGACGGAATCGCCCGGACCGAGCGGTCGGAGGCTGTCGCCGCTCTGGCTCGCGACGCTGAGCACGATGCCGTCGAACGGCGCGCGGACGGTCAGACGATCTTCCTGCGAACGGGCGTAGGCGAGATCGGCCGTCGCGCGCGACGTATCGGCGCGCGCCGCGACGAGGTCGCCCGCTTTCGACGACGCGGCGGTCGCCTGCGCCGCGGCGAGCGCCGCGCGCGCCTGCCGCAGTTGGTCTTCCGCGGAGCGCACGCGATCGTGCAACACCTGGCTCTCCCGCTCGAGCGTGCCGCCGAGGATCTTGCGTTGCTGTTCCACTTGCTCGTACGTGACGAGCGCCTGGTCGTAGCGCGCCTTCGATTGCAACAGGACGTCGCGCGAGACGCCCTTGTTCGCGTAGAGATCGTTGTTGGCGTCGTACGTCCGCTTCGCTTCGTCGAGATCGGTTTTCGCTTTCGAGATCGTCGCGTCGGCGTCGAGCCGTTGGCTTTCGGCGGTCTGACCGCCGTACCCGAGCCCCGACTGCGAACCCGAGATCGCGTCCTGGCGTGCCTGCGTGAGCTGCGACGTCGCGGCGACGACCGCGGCTTGCGCCTGCACGACGGCCGAGCGGTTTTGTTTGGGGAGCGTCGCGTTCGTCTCGGCGATCGAGTCGGCGCGACCGCTCGAGGATTGCACGTTCGCCTCGGCATCGCGCAGGCCGTTATCGATCTGATCGTTCACGATGCGGGCGAGGACCTGACCCGCGCGCACGTGGTCGCCCGCCGCGACGACGATCGCGGCGACGTTGCCGGGGGTTCCGGCCGGGATCGTCGCCGTGCGCGGGAGCTGGACGACGCCCGTCTCGGAAAGTTTGGTCGTGAACGTCTGTCGCGTCACGACGACCTCGCGGACGGGCGTCGCCGAGCCGCCGCGACCGAGCGCGAGCGCGAGTCCGATCGCCGCGACGACGATGACGCCGAGAGCGACGAAGAGCGTGCGGCGGCGTTTCATAATCCTCGTAGATCGGCGGCGGCGGCGGTGTCGGTCGGTGCGAGCGCGACGCGCAGGCGGATGAAGGCGCTGATGTAGTTGACGTGCGCGGCGAGCAGATCGTTCTCCGCACCGAGCGCGGTCTGCTCGGTCTGCGTCGCGTCGGTGAACGAGATCAGGCCGTCCTTGTATTGGAGCTGCGCGATCCGCGCCGACTCGCGCGCGAGGTCGACGCTCTCCTTCGCGAGCTGGAGCTTCTCGTACGCCGATTCCAGATTGCGATCGCTCGCGTCGACGTCGGATCGCACGAACGCGTACGCGTTGTCGAGCGACGCGATCGCGGACTCGATCTGGGCACGTGCGGCGTGGTGACCCGCCGCGCGGACGCCGTAATCGTAGAGCGGGATCTGGAACGTCGAGGTCGCGCCGAACTGCCAGAAGCCCGGCTGATGCCGGTCGACGGCCGGGATCGGCACGGGCGGCGCGATCGTCGCGTTGGGGAAGAGTTGTTTCTGCGCCTGGTAGCTCGCGAGGTTCGCGGCGTTCTGCGCGTCGATCGCCGCCTGTTGCGTTGTGAAGCTCGTCGGCGAAACCTGCGAACCGAACGCACCCGTGAGCGCGACGGTCGGGCGCAGATCGGAATCGACCTGCGCGTCGCCGAGTCGCGCGCTCGCGAGCGTGGCCTTCGCTTCGAGGACTTCGGGACGATGGAGTTTCGCCATCGTGATCAAGACGTCGGTCGGCACGGTCGGACGCGGTGGCTCCGGAATGACGCTCGGAACGGCGAAGTCGTAGTCGGCGGGCGCGCCGATCTGCACCGCGAGCGATTCGCGCGCGTTACGCTCGTCGACGCGCGCTTGGATCAACGCCGAACGCGATCGCGTCACGCCGACCTTCGCGCGCAAGACGTCGACGCCCGCGACGCGTCCGACTTTTTCGCTCGCCACGGCGGTCGCGAGTAACGCCTTCTGATACGCGAGATCGCCGAGATCGATCGCGACCATCTCGCGGTAGCCCGCGATCGCGAAGAAGTTTCCCGAAACCGAGATCGCGAGCTGTTCGGCGAGCCGCACGAGTTCGTAGCGCGCGGCCTCGGTGATGCGGTCGGCCTGTTTCGCGACGATCGGTTGCGTGCCGTTGTAGAGGTTGTAGCTCGAGAAGACCTGCGCGGTGTTCTGCGAGAAACGGCTCGACGGCGTGAGGCCGAACTGCGCGAGGCTCCCGCTCGCGTTCGACGTGCGTTGTAGTTGGCTCTGGAGCTGTCCCGTAAGCGCCGGATACTCCGCCGCGCGATCGCGCGTGAAGGTGAGATCGTTCTGCGCGATCGTCGCGGCCTGCGCGAGGAGCGTCGGCGCGTGCGCGAGCGCGTACGACACGGCGCCGTACGCGTCGAGCCGGAGCGCCGGCGCCGCGTCGAAGGGGGCGGCGCTCGACGACGTCGCGCCCGCGTCGGTCGGAACGGTCGGAAGCGTCGGATCGGGCGAAGCCGTCGGTTGCATCGCGGCAGGGGGGCCGGCGGTCGGCGAGATCGGCGCGGTCGGGGATCCCGCGGCATCGCCCGGCGCCGACGGGGTGCGTGACGGCGCTCCCGTCGCGTCTTCGGGACCGGGCGACGCTTCGGCCGACGACGTCGGCGTCGCGTCCGGGCCGACCGAACCGGTCGGGGACGGCGAGGCGCTCGTCGCGGCGTGCGCCGCAGCCCGCGCGAGCGCGGGTTCCCCGAGCGTCGTCTGCGGGATCGCGAACGCGAATGCGACGACGAGCGACGCGCCCGTGCGTAAGCGGGGCACGCGACGTCGCCGCCCGGCTACGATGCGGCGAACAGTAGCGTGTAACACAGCGCGAGCACGACGTCGAGTCCGAACGTGACGATCAATGCGGTGGCGACGCGAACCTGCGCGAGCGCGGCGAAGCCGAACGCGAGCAACAGGGTCGACCAGATGCCGAAGATCCCGAAATTCGAGAGGAACGCGACCTCGCGATCGTTCTTGACGGCCGCGAAGATCCCGAGGTTGTCGGGGACGGCGCCGACGAGGGCCTTCCACGAATCGATCGTCGCGGGATCGCGGATCGCCGTGCCGATTCCGTCGACGACGCTTCCGAGCGCGCCCGGCAGCGCGCAGACCGCGCAGAGCGCGAAGAACGTCGCGAACGGCGTCGTCTGATTCTTCCAGCGTGCGACGGTCGCGAGCACCATCGCCGTGAGGCTCCAATCGAGTAACGGGCCGAAGGCATCGACGATGAGGTTGTTCGCGATGTTCGCTTTCGTCGATGCGGCGACGTCGGCCGCGCTCGTGCTCGACGCGGCTCCCACGTGCGCGTGGGCGGCGAGAACCGCCGAGAGGTGCGTTACGGCGGGCGCGGCGAGGGTGAGATCGAGCGCGCTCGCGGCGACGACCACGCAGAATGCCGGGATCCAGATCGGACGCTCCGCGATCTCCGCGTACGCCCGCGTCGGTGCGACGAAGATGTCGCGGAGCGGGGCGAGGGGGCTCGTTCGTGCGGATTCGCCCGGCGGCTCGGGCAAGGGAAGCGTACTCACGTCCGGGGCCGTTCGACCTACGGGGTTCGAAACGCTTCGGCCGTCCTAACGGTCTTGCAGAAGCTCCGAGATCGGGATCCGGCGGGCGATGGCGTCGGCCGCGCGATCGAGCCGTTCCTCGCGCAACTCGAGCAGCCGGAGTCGCAGATAGCTCGCGAAACGTCGACGCATCCGGCGCGCGTACAGGTCGTCCGCGGCCGGAATCGGGAGTCGGACGGCTGCCGGGTCGCGGCGCCCGGGACGGCGGGCCGCGGCGGACGGTCGGGGTGTCGAAAGAGTGACGGCGGGCGGCGTACCGAAAACCACGAGGGAAAGCATAGCGGACGGACCTCCTTGCGGGTATCGTCACGCGGTCGGCCGTCGCCGACAAGCCGGAAAGAGTTCGTGTGAATCAGCGTAACGGGCATGCGCCCGCTCCCGTCCCGCTCGTGGTCGGTCCCGAGCCTGCGGAGAAATTCGTCCGCATCGTGCCCCTCGGCGGCTGCGGTGAGATCGGTCGCAATATGACCGTCATCGAAACGCGCGACGATCTCGTCGCCGTCGATTGCGGCCTCATGTTCCCCGACGACTCGATGCTCGGCGTCGACGTCGTCATCAACGACTTTTCGTACATTCGCGAGCGTAAGGACAAACTGCGCGCGCTGCTCGTCACGCACGGCCACGAAGATCACATCGGCGGCATTCCGTATTTTCTGCGCGAGTTCGACGTTCCGGTCGTCGGCACGCCGCTCACGCTCGCGCTCATCCGCGCGAAGATGCGCGATCAGAAATTCAGCGACAAGAAATTCGTCGCGGTCCAACCGGGCGATATCGTGAAGCACGGCCGGATCGAGACGGAATTCGTCCACATCAACCACAGCCTCGCCGGGTGTTGCGCGCTCGCGATCACGACCGAAGTCGGAACCATCTTCCACACGGGCGATTTCAAATTCGATCAGACGCCGATCGACGGCAAGCCCGCGGATTTCGCCGCCATCGCGGGGATCGGCGACGAAGGCGTGCTCTGCATGCTCTCCGATTCGACGAACGCGGAACGGCCGGGGCACACGCCCTCGGAACGCGTCGTCGGCGAGGCCTTCTCGAACATCTTCGCGCGCGCGCCCGGACGGATCATCGTGACGTCGTTCGCGTCGAACGTGCCGCGCGTGCAGCAGGTCGTCGATCAGGCGGTCCGCTACAAGCGTCGCGTCGCGCTCCTGGGTCGCAGCCTCGAGAACGTCGTGAAGTACTCGACCGAACTCGGATACCTGCGGTTGCCGCGCGAGCAGATGATCCGGCTCGACCAGGTCGATCAATATCCGCCGAACGAGGTCGTCATCATCACGACGGGCTCGCAGGGCGAACCGATGTCGGCGCTCTCGCGACTCGCCGTCCGCGATCATCCGCGGATGAAGATCGTCGCGGGCGACACGGTCGTCATCAGCGCGACGCCGATCCCCGGCAACGAGAAGAGCGTCGCGAAGACGATCAACAATCTCTACCGCCTCGGCGCGACCGTCGTCCACGGGACGTCGCGCGGCACCGCGCACGTTTCGGGTCACGCCTCGCAAGAGGAACTGTTGCTGATGCTCAACCTCGTGCGGCCGAAATACTTCATCCCGATCCACGGCGAGTATCGCATGCTCGTCCAGCACGCGAACCTCGCGCAACAGACGGGCGTCCCCGTCGATAATTGTTACGTCATCGAAAACGGCGACGTCGTCGACTTCACCAAAACGGCCGCGAAGCGTGTCGGTAAGACCTACGGCGGCAACGTGATGGTCGACGGGAGCGGCGTCGGCGACATCGGCGAAGCGGTCCTGCGCGATCGCAAGCATCTCTCGGCCGACGGGATCATGATGGTCGTCGTGACGGTCGATGCCGAAGAGGCGCGCGTCGTCGCGGGACCCGATCTCGTCTCGCGCGGCGTCTTCTATCTCCCCGATTCGGGCGCCGTGATGGACGACCTCACGCGTAAGGTCTCCGATATCCTGAGCGGGTGCTCGGCCGAAGGCATCCGCGACACGCAGACGGTGAAAGAACACGTCCGCCAGGGGCTCGCGAAGGCCGTCTACGAGAAAACGAAACGCAAGCCGATCGTCATTCCGGTCGTGATGGAAGTCTGAGACGATGGGAGATCGACGTGGATTTCTCGCGGCGCTCGGCGCCACGGGAACGTTGCTCGTACGCCCGCGCGCGGCGGATGCGGCCGTCCCCGAATCGCTTCTCGCGTTGAGGGCGGACGATGACGCGGCGCGCGCGGCGGCGGCATCGATGCGTCGTTTCGACCCGAGACTCACGGACGCCGACGTCGCGAAAATCGCGAAGGCGATCGAGGCGAGTCGCAAGGAAGCGCGCGCGCTCAATCCGCACGCATCCCCGTTGCGTAACGGCGACGAGCCCGCGACGACGTTCGCGGCGGCGGACGCGTGAGCGACGAGGATCTCGCGTTCGCGGATTGCACGACCCTCGCGGGTCTGCTCGCGAAGAAGTCGATCTCGTCGCTCGACCTCACGAATCTCTACCTCGAACGTCTGGAGCGTCTCGGTCCGCACTACAACGCGCTCGTGACGCTCGTGCCGGAACGCGCGCGACGCGAGGCGCGGCGCGCCGACGCGGAGCGTGCTTCGGGCAAGGTACGCGGTCCGCTCCACGGCATTCCGTACGGCGTCAAGGATTTGCTCGCCACGAGCGACGCGCCGACGACCTGGGGTGCGGCGCCCTATCGCGACCAACACTTCGATTACGACGCGACGACGATCGCGAAACTCGGTGCGGCCGGCGCGGTGTTGATCGGCAAGCTCGCGATGGTCGAACTCGCCGGCGGCTTCGGCTACAACGAAGCGGACGCGTCGTTCACCGGGCCCGGGCTCACGCCGTGGAACCGCGCGTATTGGAGCGGCGGATCGTCGAGCGGCCCGGGCGCCGCCACGGCCGCCGGTCTGGTCGGGTTCTCGCTCGGATCGGAGACGGCGGGTTCGATCCTCTTTCCCTCGGCGAGTTGCGGCGTGAGCGGTTTGCGTCCGACGTACGGCCGGGTGAGCCGTCACGGAGCGATGGCGCTCTCGTGGTCGCTCGATAAGATCGGACCGCTCGCGCGGAGCGCGCGCGATACGGATCTCGTGGTGCGCGCGATCGCCGGTCGCGATCCGCTCGATCCGACGACCGTCGACCGGCCGTTCCCGACGTCGCGAAAACGACCGAAGATCGGCGCGATCGCGAACGCGACGAAGAAGACGATGCCCGCGGTCGCGGAGAACTTCGAACGCTCGCTTCGCGTGCTCGCGGAATTTTGCGACGTCGTCCCCGACGTCGCACTCCCGGACGAACCGTTCGGCGCGATCGTCGATGCGATCCTGAACGGCGACGCGGCCTCGGCGTTCCGCGCGCTGATCGAGAGCGGTCGCGCGCGCGAACTGCGCTCGCCGTCGGACCGGATCGGCGGCTACGTCGCCTACGCGTCGCTCGCGGTCGATTACGTGGACGCGCAGCGTCGTCGCCGCATCGCAGTCGCGGCGCTCGATCGCGCGTTCGAGGGTTACGACGCGATCGTCTCGCCGACGATCCCAACCGTCGCGTTACCGATCGACCGGCCGTTCGACAAAGCGTATCCGAAGTATCCGGGTGCGGTCGATCTCACCGTTCCGGGCGCGCTCGCCGGATATCCGGCGCTCAGCGTGCCGAACGGGTTCGGTCCGCACGGTCTACCGACGGGACTCGCGTTTCTCGGACGACCATTCGCCGAAGCGAAACTCGCCGCGCTCGGCCGCGCGTATCAGGCGCGAACGACGTTCCATCGGCAACGCCCGAACGTCGCGACGCCGGGCTGACTCGTGGCGATCTTTCTCGCGCTCGCGGCCGCCGTCGTCTACGGCTCGGCCGACTTTTTCGGCGGGCTCGCGAGTCGCCGGACGTCGCCCGTCGCGGTCGTCGTGCTCTCGCAACTCGCGGGCGCCGTCGTGCTCGCGGCGTCGTGGTCGTTCGTTCCCGGTCATTTCTCGCGCGACGACGTCCTCTGGGGCATCTTCGCGGGATGCGCGGGCGGCATCGCGATCGCGGCGCTCTACGCGGCGCTCGCGATCGGTCGGATGGGCGTCGTCTCGCCGATCACCGCGGTCGTCGGCGCCGCCGTCCCCGTCGCCGTCGGCTTCGCCCTCGGCGGACGACCCGCGACGCTCGCGCTCGTCGGCGTCGCGTGCGCGTTCGTCGCGACCGCGCTCGTCTCGGCGAATGCGGAGACGAGTCGCATCTCGCTTTCGGAACCGGGGCTCGCGCTCGCGCTCGTCTCCGGCCTCGGGATCGGCCTGCTCTACGTCGCGCTCGGCCTCGGCCATCACGATGCCGGGCTCGCGAGGATCGCCGTCGCGCGCGCGGTGTCGGTGACGTTACTCGTCGCCTACGCGCTCGTCCGACGCGAGTCGCTCCGACCGGCGCCGGGATCGGTGCGCTTGATCTTACTCGCCGGCGCCTTCGACATGGGCGCGAACGTACTCTACGTCCTCGCGACGCACTACGGCATGCTCGCGATCGTCGCGGTCCTCACGTCGCTGTATCCCGCATCGACGGTCTTCCTGGCCCGCGCGTTTCTCGGCGAACGACTCGGCCGGTTGCAGTGGGTCGGCGTCGGCTTCGCCGCGGCGGGCGTGGCGCTCATCGCGGCGTAATGTCGTAGCGCACGCACTCCACCACATAGATATTCGCCGAGGTTCGTCGACGTGAATGACGCGTGCGGAAAAACGCGATACCCCGAGTTCAGGATTCGCGAGGTAGAATTTTGTCGGCGATCTCTTGCGCTAGTTTTTCGATGTCCGTGTCTTCGGTAATGCGCGCGAAGACTCGTTTCGGTTGTTCGACCGACGATTCCGGCGTCGCGTCCTTTTCCGTCGCCATCGTACGCGAGCGCGAGCTAGAACGTCGCCCAGACGTCGAGCTTGCTGCGCACTTTCGCGATCACGGCGTCCGTGAATTCGGTCGTGGAAGCGTGGCCGCCGAGATCGCTCGTGGCCGTGCCCATGTGGACGGTTTCGAAGACGGATTCGTAGATCGCGCGCGAGGCGTCGACGGCGCGTTTTTCGTGGACGTGCGCGAGGAGTGCGGCGACGGCGAAGATCATCGCCATCGGATTCGCGACGTTCTTGCCGAAGAGGCGCGGCGCGGTTCCGTGCGGGGCCTCGGCCATGATGCAATTCGGTTTGAGTTCTTCGTCGAAGGCGAGGAGCACGCTCTCCGCGCCCGCGATCGTGCCGAACAGTTGCATCACGAGATCGGAGAGGCAATCGCCGTCGCGGTTGAGCGCCGGAATCACCATCGGATCGCCGGCGCTCGAGAGTAAGAGCGCGTACGTCGCGTCGATGAGTTGCGGCTCGTATTTCACTTCGGGATAGCGCTCGGCCGCCGCGTCCATCTCTTCTTTGAGCATCCCTTCGTACACGGGACTCACCGTGTACTTCGGGCCGCCGAACACTTTCGAGTTCGTCCGACGCGCGAGCAAGAACGCGTATTCCGAAACGACCCGGCAGACGCTGCGCTCGATCCGCTCGGTGCGGAACGCGACCTCGTCGTCGTCGGTGCGTTCGCGCCACTCGGTCGCGCCGTAGGCGTCGCCGACGGCCATGCGGACGATCGAGATCGGCGCGTAGATTCCGGCGATCGGATTGATGCCGGGGAGCCGACGACCCGTCCGAACGATCACCTTGCCGTCGATCTCGCGACGCAGGATCGCGTTCGGCGAGCCGACGTCGCCGCGGATCTCGGGCGTGATCGTGGCCGCTTTGAGCCCGAGCCCCGTACGTTTCATCGCCCGCGCGGCTTCGGTCACGACGGCGTTCTTCGTCACGCGACGATTGCCGAGCGAGAGGTCGTAGTGCTCGAGTTTGACCTCGAGACCGATCACGGTCGGGTCGAGCAGCCGGAGCGACTCGACGAGTAATTCTTGGCCGGTCTCGTCGCCTTCGAGTACGACGATCGTATCGCTATCCACGTTTCCCCATCTCCGCGCTACGCGGTCGCGAAGCCTGCGGCCGAGTGCCGCAGGCGTGCGGCGCGATCGATCCGTCGTCGCCGCGTTCGGCGCGACCGTGCGCCCGAGAAGCGGCGTCGCCGATCGCGATCCCGCGCTCCGTCGCGACGCGACCTCGGAACGTCTCGCTTCGACGTTTGTCGATTGGGTAACGCTTATCGTTCTTCGATCCGAGCGATCGGAGCGATCTGAGGAGTCTCCATGAAACAGTGGGTCATCGGTTCATTTCACGAGCGAGCGACGGCGGAGGCCGCGGTCGATCGACTCGCCGCGCTCGGGTACGCGCGCGACGCGGTATCCGTCGTCATGAACGAGGAAACGCGCACGCGCGATTTCGGGCACGACGGAGCCGTCACGCATGAGGGCGCGACCGACCGCGGTGCGTCGATGGCGAAAGGTGCCGCGGGCGGCGGGATGATCGGCGGCACGCTCGGCGCGCTCGTCGCGGCGGTCGTAGGTACCGGTGCCGTCGGCCTGACGGTCGCGACCGGCGGCGTCGCCGCACCGTTCATCGCGGGACCGCTCGCCGCGGCGCTCGCCGCCGGCGGTGCCGGAGCGGCGGCCGGAAGCGTCATCGGCGGCCTTATCGGCGCCGGTATGCCCGAAGCGGACGCGAAGCGCGTCGACCAGGACGTCGCCGCCGGCCACATCGTCGTCTCCGTACACGCCGACGGTAGCGACGTCGGCGAAGTTCGTAACGTCTTGGACGCGCGCCCGGCGTAACGTCCCGGGGTCCGCGGCGGGGCCGCCCGTGGTCGGGCGCCCCAACGCAAGCGAATCCGTGAAGGCGCGGGTCGCGTCGAAATCCCCGCCGTGCGGGCAAGCCGCCCACGTCCTCCTCGACGCGGAGACGCACGGCCAAGGAACGCGGAGGGTTTCCCCACATGTTGTGGCGCGCGGCCGTACCCTACGATGAGCGCACGTTCCTCGCGCGATCCTCGAAGGCGGTACCATGCACGCGCTACTAGGTAGAGCTCTTTTTCTCGCTTGTGCCGTTTCGGTCGTCGCTTGCGGCGGCGGCTCGTCGACGCTGAGTCCGCAAGGTCCGACACCGACACCGACACCGACCGCGTCTCCCGCAAGCGCGGTCGTCACGGAGAACCTCGTGGCGAGCACGCCGCTCGCGATCCCCGCGATCGGCGGCTACGCCGGAACGCTCACGTTTCCGGCAACGACCAGGCTTCCGACGGCGGCCACGGTGAGACTGCAATCGTTCCTCGGTGCCGCGCCCGACGCGCCGACGCCGACGTCGCATCGCCGCCGCGTCGACGCGTCGGGTCTCGTGACGCTCGTGTCGTTCACCGAGGTATTCTCGGCGGCCGGCATCAGCGCGCCGACGTGGCCGCTCGTCTCGTACGTCCTCGCGTCCGGAGACCCGGTCGGAGCGTATACGGCGGAGACGTTCGACACGACGACGGGGAAAGAGATCTGGTCGCTCACGGTGCAGAGCACGATCGCGGTCGGAGGTGGGAACCACGTCGATTTCGACGTGCCGAACGTGCCGTTCTTACCGACGGTCGGCGACGTCTACCTCACGGAGATCGTCAGCGGGGCGGGCACGCCCGTCCCCGGACCGATGCCGACGATCGCGCCGAGCGGACCGCCGACGATCGCGCCGACCACGTCGCCGAGCGTCGCCCCGACGTCGACTGCGGCGAAAATCTATATCGCGAACAGCGGGACGAACGCGATCCTCACCTATACGACCGCCGGAGCCGTCGCGGCGCCGGCCATCACCGCCGACGTCAACGATCCGCAGGGCGTCGAAGTCGACGCGACCGGAAAAATCTATTCCGTGAACTACGGCGGGAATACGATCACGACGTATACGGCCGCGGGCGTCGAAACGAGCCCGACGATTTCGGGATTGAACCAACCGATCGCGGTCGCGATCGATCGCGCCGGCAAGATTTACGTCGCGAATTACGGGAGCGGCGCGATCACGACGTTCGGCGCGAACGGTGCGGCGACGACGCCGACGATCGCGGCCGGAAGCGGGACCGACGGCGTCGCGGTCGATACGAGCGGCAAGATCTACGTCGCGAACGCGAATGCCGGGACGATCACGACGTACCTCGCGAACGGCACGCCGACCACGCCGACGATCTCGGGTCTCAACGGACCGCTCGCCGTCAACGTCGATACGGCCGGCAAGATCTACGTCGCCGACTCCGGCACGGGGACGCCCGGGACGGCTTCTATCAAGACGTTCTCGCCGACCGGCGTCGCAGAGACGCCGACGATCGGCGGGCTCTACCAACCAGGCGCGGTCGCGATCGGCCCGACAGGCACGATCTACGTCGCGCAGTACAAGACGAACGTCGTGACGACGTACGATGCGGCCGGCACGCAGATCGCGCCGAGCATCTCCGGACTCTCGAGTCCGGCCGGCGTCGCTATTCACTGAGCGCGACGGCGGGCCGTGCGGCGTTTCGTCCGCGCGGCCCTCTCCCGCGGACAGGTGGGACGGGCGGCGCGAACTAACGTTCGTCCGCAATGGCACGCGTTCGACGGAAATCCCGAACGGCGTTGCGGATGCGTCTCAATTT
>CAZZXB010000058.1:0-17857 GCA_964658025.1 uncultured Janthinobacterium sp. | reverse complement strand
CGCCGCCGCGCGCGCGGCGTCGCCGAAAAAATCCGCCCCGCCCACGAAGAAGCCCGCGGGGAAACCATCCACGAAGACGGCCCCGGCGCGTTCCGGCAAACCCGCGCCGAAGGCAGCGAAGGCCGCTTCGAAAGCGCCGCCGAGTAAGGCCGTCAAAAAAGCGGCGCCCGCGAAAAAAGCGACGCCGACCAAAAAAGCGGCGTCGGCGAAACGGACGACCCGCCCCGTGACCGTCGCAAAGAAAAAGACCGTCGCGGCGAAAAAATCCGTCGCGAAAAAGACCCCGGCGAAACCCGCAAAGCGCGCCGCCCCGGCGAAACGCGCGGCCGCGAAAAAGTCCGTCGCGAAGAAAGCTCCGGTCAAAAAGAAACGGGCGAAATCGCGCCGCTGAACGCGACGCGTCGCGTCGTCGCGCTCGCGCTCGTCGCGTTCCTGACCGCCTGCTCGCGCGGCGATCGGGCGACGTCGTCCGCGCGACATCCGTGGACGAAGCCGGGCCTCCTACGGATCGCGATCCTCGTCTCGCCGACGAGCCTCAACCCGATCCTCGCCGGCGACACGACGGAGAACATGCTCGACGGACTCGTCTTCGACGAACTCGTCACGGTCGACGCGAGCGGCAAGCGCGACGTCCCCGATCTCGCCGAAGTCGTGCCGACGCTCGCGAACGGCGGCATCTCCCGCGACGGCCTCACGATCACCTACAAACTCCGCCGCGGCGTGCGGTGGCAGGACGGCGTGCCGTTCACGAGCCGCGACGTCGCGTTCACCTGGCGCGCGGTGATGAATCCCGCGAACAACGTGAAATCGCAGCACGGCTACGCGCTCGTGCGGAGCGTCGAGACGCCCGACGATCGGACGGTCGTGTTCCGCATGAAGCGACGCTTCTCGCCCGCGATCGACACGATCTTCGGCGAGAGCGACACGCCGTATCGGATCCTGCCCGAGCATCTGCTCGGAAAGCTGCACGACGTCAACGCGATTCCGTTCAACGCGGAACCGATCGGTACGGGACCGTATCGTCTCAAGGAATGGGTCCGCGACGACCATCTCACGTTCGTGCCGAACCCGAATTATTTTCGCGGCAAACCGAAGCTCTCGTCGATCCTCGTGAAGCTCATCCCCGACGAGAACAGCGAGATCTCCGCGCTTCGGACGCACGACGTCGATTGGCAATTCGAAGCCTCGCCGAACGAATACCGCGAACTCCAGACGATCCCCGACACCACGCTCGTCCTGCAAAACAATAACGAGTACGAACGCATCCAGATCAATACCCGCCGGCCGCCGCTCGACGATCCGCGCGTGCGCCGGGCGCTCGCGTACGCGACCGATCGGCGAAAACTCGTCGACACGTTGACGACGGGGTCCGCCGTCGTCGCGGATCAAGATCTTCCGCCGTTCATGTGGGCGCACGCGCGCGGCGTCCGCACGTACCCGTACGATCCCGCGAAGGCCTCGGCGCTCCTCGCCGCGGCGGGTTTCGTACCCGGTCGGGACGGCGTGCTCGAACGCGACGGTCGTCCGCTCGCGCTCGAACTCGTCACGAACGCGAACAGCGTCACGCGCCGGAGCGCCGCCGTCCTCGTGCAAGCGATGTACCGCCGCGTCGGCGTCGCGGTCGTCCTCCACACGTACCTGCCGTCGATGCTCTTCGCCACGCTCGGCCAGGGGGGTATCCTGCAAAACGGAAAATACGACATATCTTGGACCGGCTGGATCGCGGGCGCCGATCCCGACGACTCGTCGACGTTTTCGTGCGCGGCCCAGCCCCCCGGCGGGAACAACGAGACGCATTACTGCAAACCCGCGATGGACGCCGCGCAAACGAGCGCCCTCACGCATTACGACCGACCGACGCGCGCTCGCGACTACGCGCGGATCGAGACGCTCCTCGGCGAGGATCAACCCGAGATCCCGATCTGGTGGCCGCGCATGATCCAGCCGATCAATCCCGACTTTCGCAACTTCACCCCGAATCCGGTCACGGAGTCATGGAACGCCTATCAATGGGACATCTAGAATCGGAGAACTCGCGCCTCGGTCGCATCCCCGAGATCAAATGGCTCGTGAACATGATCGTCGAGCGCGCGCTCACGCGCGGCGAGGTGCTGCTCGCGGGCGGCCGTCGTAGCGATTTCTACATCGATAAGTTCGCGCTGTTCTCCGATCCCGCGGTGCTCCGCCGGATCGCGCGGTTATTCGCGCCGATCGTCGCCGACACCGAACCGCACTTGATCGGCGGCACCGAACTCGGCGGCGTGATCCTCGCGACCGCGGTCTCGGCGATGACGAACCTTCCGATGATCGTCGTGCGCAAGCAGCCGAAAGCGTACGGCGCGTTCGCGAACGAGTACGTCGAGGGACCCTATGCCGAGGGACAGCGGGTGCTCCTGCTCGAGGACGTCGTCAGTAACGGTCGCGAGGTGATGGCCGCGCAGGCGCGGCTCGAGGAACTCAACCTCCAAGTCACGTCCTACGCCGTGATCAATCGCGGGCTCGCACCGATCAAATCGCTCGTGCAGTTCTCGTTACCGCGCGGAGACGCGAAGACCGAGAATTAGCGCGCCGCGCGTCGCGCGACGCTACGCGATCGTGAACGCGTCGCGATCGTCGACGACCGCGATCGGCCCGGAGAACGCGGCGGCGGCGTCGCGCGCGAGGGCCGCCGGATCCGCGCTCGCCGGATAGTGCGTGAGCAAGAGCCGACGGGCGTCGGCCGCCGTCGCGAGCGCGCCCGCCTCGCGCGCCGAGAGATGCCCGCGTTCCACGTCGCGTTCCTCGGTCGGCGCGAGGGTGGCCTCGCAGAGGAGCGCGGTGCACCCGCGCGCGAGCCGTTCCACGTCGCGCGTCGGCGCGGTATCCGCGCTGTACGTCAGGCTCGCCGACGCGACGTCGAAGCGGACCGCGAACGTCGGGATGTAGTGCCGCGTCGGCGCGAAACGCAGGCGCACGTCGCCGAGGCGCAGTTCGCGCTCGGGATCGTATTCGCGCACGTCGAACGCATCGAGAAACTCCGCCCCCGACTCGCGCGCGAACGCACCGACCAACCGTCGTAAGGTCGCCGTTCCGTCCGGCGGAAGATACACGCTCACGCGTCGGTCGTGCGAACGCGCCCCGTACCGGAGCGCGTAGCGTAACGGAACGAGATCGATGAAGTGGTCCGCATGCATGTGCGAGATCACGACCGCGTCGATCGATTCGGCCGATCGCTCGTAGAGGGCGTTCGCGAGCGCGCCGGATCCGAGATCCGCGACGATGGCGAGGCCTTCCGCTTCGACGAGATACCCGCTGCACGCGCGCCCCGGTCTCGGGATCGAGCAACTCGATCCGAGCACCGTCAGCTTCAGATCTTGGATAGCACGTCCTCGGCGTGCCCGTCCACGCTCACCTTCGGCCACACTTCGACGAGCTTCCCCGTCTCGTCGAAGAGAAACGTCGCACGCTGGACGCCCATGCTCTTCTTGCCGTACATATTCTTTTCGACGATCACGCCGAAGGCGTCGCAGAGTCGCGAATCGACGTCGGCGAGCAACGCGAACGGGATGTCGTATTTTTCTTTGAATTTTTTATGCGAGGCGACCGTGTCGCGGCTCACGCCGACGACGCGCGCGTGCTTCGCTTCGAAGCGCTCCCAGAGGTCGCGGAATTGCGTGGCCTCGTTCGTGCATCCGGGCGTGTCGTCTTTGGGATAGAAATAGACCACGAGCGGCGTGCCCGTCAGACCGTCCGTCGATATCTCGGCGCCCGAGTCGTCGGCGAGACGGACCGCGGGTAAAGATGCCCCAAGCTCAAGCATAGCGTCGCTCCATGTCGAAGAAGCAGGCGTGAAGCTCCCGGATTTACCAGAGGCGGTCGGGCCGCCTGTCGCGCATCCTCTCGCGACCGAAACGGCGACGTTCGTCATCGCGAGCGGATTGCCGCGACGCGTGTTGTTGCTCGGCGTCGGGAGCGGACGCAACGTCGCGCCGTTCTTGGACGCGGGGATCGCGGTCGATGCGGTCGAGGCCGACGCGGAGCGCCGCGCCGCCGCGACGGTTCGATTCGCGCGAGAGCCGCGCGTCACGATCGCGTCGGGTTCGTACGCCGATCCGTTTCCGTTTTCCGGTCCGTACGGCGCCGTCGTCTCCACGCACGCGCTGCTCCACGGAAGTCCGCGCGAGATCGCGGCCGCCATCGCGACGGTGCGTGCCGCGCTCGCGCCGGAGGGTCTGCTCGCGATCACATTGGGCTCCACGCACGACGCGCGCTTCGGCGCCGGCGCGTGCGTGGAAGCCCGGACGTACGTCTCGCCGGTCGGCGACGAAGCGGGCGTCCCGCACGTGTTCTTCGACGAAGCCGAAGCGCGCGAACTCGTCGCGGGCTTCCGCATCCATTCGCTGCTCGAGATCGACGCGGGCGAGATCGTCGGGAGGTGGGCGCACGGCGCCGGAGCGGCGACGGGAACCGTGCATTGGTTCGTGCTCGCCCGCGTCGCGCCGACGGCCACATTCGTCCCGCGCGACGCCCGGACGGACGATCGCGTCGCGGCCGCGCGCGACGCGATCGAGGCGGTCGCGAACGCGCTACCGCAGCTCGTCTGGATCGCCGAACCCGGCGGCCGCGTGACCTACTTCAATCACGCCTACTACGACGTCACGGGCTTCCCGCGCGATCGCGAGATCGCGATGGCCGACTGGTACGACGTCGTGCACCCCGACGACGTCGAAGCCGTCATCAGCGGCTGGTCGGAAGCCGTCGCCACGGGATCCGCCTACGAGATCGAATTCCGGATGGGGCGGAGCGGCACGGGCCGGTATCGGTGGTATCTCTCGCGCAGTCGACCGATGATCGACGCGGACGGGCGCATCGTGCGCTGGTTCGGCACGTCGACGGATATCGACGTGCAGAAACGCTATCAGGCGCGCAGCGACGAGCGCGCCGCCGAAATGAAAGTGATCGCCGACGCGATCCCGCAGATGGTGTGGACCGCGCTTCCGGACGGCACCGTCGATTACTACAGCGCGCGCTTCCTCGACTACCTCCAGATGTCGGGCGACGATCTGCGGCGCGAAGGCTGGGAGATGATCGTCCATCCCGAAGACCTCGCGCGGACCGTCGACGCGTGGACGCGCGCGCACACGTTCGGCGAGCCGTACGAGATCGAACACCGCCTCTTCCGCACGCGCGATCGCGTCTATCGCTGGTTCCTCAACCGCGCGCTTCCCTATCGCGCGCCCGACGGATCGATCGAACGCTGGCTCGGAAGCGCGACCGACGTCGACGTCCAGAAGCGCCGTTCCGACCGTCGCGAGAGCGTGATCGGATCGCTCGTGCGCGCGTACATGCCGGCGCAGCTCCCCGCGTTCGAACCGTTCGCGCTCGACGCCGTCTACGTCCCCGCCGAAGAAGAGACGCGCGTCGGCGGCGACTTCTTCGAGACGGTCGTCCTCCCGGGCGGCGACCTGCTCTTCGCGATCGGCGACGTCGCCGGACACGGCGTCGACGCGGCGGTCGTCATGGGTCGCGCGCGCAACGCGATGGTGATGGCGGCGCTCGATACGCCCGATCCGAGCGAATTGTTGCGCCACGTGAATCGCGCGCTCGTCGCGCAAGGGAGCACGATGGTCACGGCGATCGCGGGGATCCTCGAGCGCGGCACGGGTCGCTTCCGGTACGCGACGGCGGGTCACCCGCCGGCGATCCTCGCACCCGCAAGCGCGCCCTCGCGACGACTCGCCTTCGAAGGCCGCCCGCTCGGCATCCTCGACGACATCGGCACGAAGACGTTCCACGGAACGCTCGCCCCCGGCGACACGCTCTTCCTGTATACCGACGGTATCACCGAATACGATCGCGACGTTCCGATGGGCGAACTCAAACTCACGGCCGCGATCGAGGCGGCCGTCGCGACGGGCGCGCCCGCGCACGCCATCCTACGGACGTTACTCGGCGAGCGACGGGCGCCCGACGACATCGCGTTGCTCTCGATCGCGCACCCGCGCTCGAAACCCGCGAACTGACGCGCGTCGCGCGTCGGTCGTCGACGCGCTAATAACGCGGGACGGAAGGATCGATACGTTCGGACCACGCGTCGATCCCGCCGTCGAGATTCGCGACGCTCGTGAAGCCGTTCTTGCGTAGGAAGTCCGCGACGAGGGCGCTGCGTCCGCCGTGGTGGCACATCACGACGATGTCGTCGTCCTTGTCGAAATCGCCGACGCGCGCGGGGACGTCGCCCATGGGCACGTGCGTCGTGCCGTCGATCGACGCGGTCGCGATCTCGTCGTTCTCGCGCACGTCGAGCACCCGCGGCGCCGAACCCGCGTCGCGAAGCGCCTTGAGATCCGAAACAGAAATATCGCTTGGTAGGCTCACGACGTGCTCCCGATGAGATCGCGCATCGGACTCGACGCGCTCGCGTACAGACGTTTTTCCATCCGGCCCGCCAAGTAGGCGATGCGACCGGCTTCGACGGCGAGACGCATCGCGCGCGCCATCGCGACGGGATCGCGCGCGGCGGCGATCCCCGTGTTCATGAGCACCGCATCGACGCCGAGTTCCATCGCGATCGCCGCGTCGGATGCCGTGCCGACGCCCGCATCGACGATGACGGGGACCGACGCGCGCGACGTGATGATCGAGATCGAATACGGATTGCAGATCCCGAGACCGCTGCCGATCGGCGCGCCGAGCGGCATGACCGCCGCACAGCCGACCTCTTCGAGACGGAGGCACGCCGTCGGATCGTCGACCACGTACGGCAACACGGTGAAGCCGTCGGCGACGAGTTCTTTCGCGGCGAGGATCGTCTCGGTCGTGTCGGGATAGAGCGTCTGCGCGTCGCCGATCACTTCGAGCTTGATGAGATCCGTGTCGAGGAGCTCGCGCGCCAGCCTCGCGGTGAGCACGGCTTCCTTCGCCGTCGTGCAGCCCGCGGTGTTCGGCAAGAGCGCGTAGCGCGTGCGATCGAGATGGTCGAGCATCGTCTTACCCGTGGGATCGCCGAGATCGATCCGACGGATGGCGACCGTCACCATCGCCGTACCGCTCGCGGCGTGCGCGTCGCGCATGACGTCGAGCGACGGATACTTTCCCGTGCCGACGATGAGCCGAGACGAGAACTCGCGGGTTCCGATGCGAAGCGGTGCGTCCACGTGGAGCGTTCTACCCACCCGAGACGGCGCGGATGATCTCCACGGCGTCGCCCTCGACGAGCGTCTGCTCGTCGTGCGCGGAGCGTCGGACGACGCGCTCGTTGAGCGCGACCGCGATACCGCCCCGTTCGGCGAGTCCGAGTTCGCGCAAGAGCGCCGCCACGCTCGTTCCTTCCGGCACCGTCCGTCGTTCGCCGTTCACCGCAACCGTCATGACGCGCTCTTCGCCGCGAGCGCGCCCATCGCTCGCGCGGGCGAGAACGGCGCGAGATCGGGGCGCGCGATGCCGAGCACGACGTCCGCGATCGCCGTCGCCGTGATCGGCGTGAGGAGGATCCCGTTGCGATAGTGGCCGCCCGCGACGTAGTAGCCGGCGACGGACGTCGCGCCGAGATACGGCGAGCCGTCGGGCGTCCCGGGGCGCAAGCCCGCCCACGTTTCGGCGAGCGCGAAATCGGCGAGCGCGGGCATCGCCGCGAGCGCGGCGTCGAGCAGATCGCGCATCGCCCGCGCGGTGACGCGAACGTCGAAGCCGTTCCGTTCCACCGACGCGCCGACGAGCAGACGGCCGTCGTCGCGCGGCACGAGATAGGCGCCCGGAACCCAACTCACGCGGCGGACGAACCCGCGCGGGACGGCGAGCGCGAGCATCTGCCCCTTGACGGGAGCGACGGGGACGCGCGCGCCGGGCGGCACGCCCGGGAGGTCGCCCGCCCACGCGCCGAGCGCGTTGACGACGACGTCGGCTCCGAGAAATCCGGTCGCGGTGCGCACGCCGAGCACGCGACGCGCGTCGGCTTCGAGCGCGAGGTCGCGCGCGCCCGCGTCGATGCGGACGCCGAGCGCCTCGCACGCCGCGCGGAGCGCCCGCCCGAGTCGGCGATTGTCGACCGATCCCTCACCGTCCGAAAGCGAGGCACCGACGACGCTCGGTCCGAGCGCGGGCTCGAGCGCGCGCGCCTCGCGTGCGTCGAGCGAGCGCGCGCCGACGCCGCGTTCGCGCAGGCGCGCGACGCGTGCGCGCGATCGCGCGTCGGCCTTCGGATCGAACGATGCCGTCACGATTCCATCCAGCCGCAACCGCGCGTCGACGCCGCCACAGGCGCGCAACGCCTCGACGAACGCGGGATAGGCGGCGAGCGAGGCCACGCAGAGCGCTTCGAAGGCCGGATCGTCGTCGAGCGCCTCCGCGTAGGGTGCGAGCATCCCCGCCCCCGCCCACGAAGCCCCCCGACCGACCTCGCCCGCATCGAAGACGCGCACGCGCTCGCCGCGCGCGGCGAGCTCGAACGCGATACCGAGCCCGATCAAGCCGGCTCCGAGAACCACGATCATCGTCGCGGAGTTCGAACCGGCGTCCGCGTTCTCCGCGCGGACCCGAGCCGAACGGGCTCGGACGCGTCGCGCGCGCGAGACGCGCCGGGCGTCAGATCCGCGTGGTCGCGAGCGCGGTCGTCCCCGGACGCCGCAAGACGAACGCGATCGCGGCGAGGACGAGGAGGACGATCGGCGCGCCGACCCGAGCCGCCTGGCCGTGCGTGAGATGCGAGAAGATCGCGCCGAGCATCACGCAGACCAGGAGCGCCGCTCCGATCGACGAGGTCCGCGGCACGATGACGAGGACGGCGGAGACGAGTTCGATCGCGCCCGTGACGTACATGAACCAGAGCGGATAGCCGAAGCTCGCGAACTCCTGGACCATCATCGCGCTCGTCGTGAGCTTCGCGAACGACGCCACGAGAAACGCGACGAAGAGCAAGAGGGAGACGACCCAACCCACGATCGTTCGCGCCTTCACTTCGGTGCGATGACCTCGACGCTGAGCTCGATCTTGATCTCGTCTCCCACGGCGACGCCGCCCGTTTCGATCGCGTGGTTCCACACGAGCCCGAACGCCTTGCGGTCGATCTTCGTGCTCGCCTCGAAGCCCACGCGCTCGTTACCGTAGAGGTCGGGTCCGCGCCCCTCGAAGGTCGCGTCGAGGACGGCGGGTTGCGTGACGCCGTGGATCGTGAGGTCGCCCGCGATCTTGAAACTCTCGCCCGAGCCGTCGACGCGCGTGCTGCGGAAGGCGAGCGTCGGAAAGCGTTCGACGTCGAAGAAGTCGGGCGATTTGAGATGGCCGTCGCGCTGGGCGTCGCCCGTCGCGATCGTCGTCGCGTCGATCGTCACGTCGACCGCGCTCGGCGCGGTCGCGCCGTCCTGCATGTCGATCGTCCCCGAAACGCCCGTGAAGCTTCCGTGGACGCGCGACACCATCATGTGCCGGACCGAGAAGCGGATATTCGTGTGGGCCGCGTCGATCGCGTACGTCCGCGTCGCCGAAGAGGTCGTCATTGTGTGGGTACTCCCGAAATGGCTGTGAGAGGCCGGGTCACGTTGCCGAGATCGGACGAACGTGCTACCGTCGATATCGGTCACTATTCCATACCCAGTCACGGACGACAAGAAGGCACCGGCAAGTTGTATAGGCACGAAATGGAAACCGTCCTCGACCCGTACGCGCACGGGTGCCCGACGCGCGATCTCCTCGATCGGATCGCGGACAAGTGGACGACGCTCGTGATCGGCGCGCTCGCCGCGACCGATACCGTCCGCTTCACCGCGCTCAAACGTCAGATCTCCGGCATCTCGCAGAAGATGCTCACGCAGACGCTCCGCGATCTCGAACGCGACGGGCTCGTCTCGCGCACGGTCTTCGCCGTGATCCCGCCGCGCGTCGAATACGCGCTGACCGCGCTCGGAAAGACGCTCCGCGATCCGCTCCACGCCCTCGAGGCGTGGGCGACGGATCATTTCGCGGCGGTCGACGAAGCGCGCTCCGCCTACGACGCGAAACGAGCCGGCGACGACGAGCGCGCGACCGCTCGGGAGACGACGGCGCTCGCCGAGACTCGCTGACCGCGAGCGCCGGCTTTCGGGGCCGCGTCGTCCGGTCCGCGGGCGGCGCGTCGCCGCCCGCGCGCGGGCGATCGGCCGCCGACCGTCAGTGGCCCGCGAACGATCCGACGACGCGCAAGCCGAACGCGAAGAGCAACGAGCCGAGAAACACCGTGACGGGGAGCGTGAGCACCCACGCGAGGACGATGCTGCGCACGGTCGCCATCTGCACGCCCGATCCGTTCGCGGCCATCGTCCCCGCGACGCCGGAGGAGAGGATGTGCGTCGTGCTCACGGGCAGGCCGTAGATGTCGGCGAGTTGGATCGTGCCGTAGGCGACGAGTTCGGCCGAGGCGCCCTGCGCGTAGGTCAGATGCGTCTTGCCGATCCGCTCGCCGACCGTCACGACGATCCGCTTCCAGCCGATCATCGTGCCGAGTCCGAGCGCGAGCGCCGTCGCGATCTTCACCCAGAGCGGGATGAAGTTCGTCGTCGAGTCGAGCGACTTTTTGTACGCGCCGAGCGTTTTCGCGGCGCCCGCGTCGGCGATCGCGTGTTTCTTCGCGAGCTTCGCGAGCGACGACGACACGAGGTAGATCGAACTGCGCAGGTTCGTGCGTTCGGTGCGCGGCACGTCGGCGAGCGTCTTCTTCCCCGCGAGCTGGCGTCCGATCTCGCCGTTCTCCACGGCGAGATCCGCGTAGGTCGTATCCGAGAGTTTGCCCGTCGTCTTGAGGAACGCGTTGAGCGCCGTCTGCGCTTCCCCCGTCGAGGGTTGCGACGCGCCGTGCGCGAGCGAGGTGAGGATCGGTTGCGCGCTCGCGTTTTGCGCGGCGACCGCGGCGACGGCCTTCCCGCTCAAGCTCGTATCGAGCGCGAAGGTCGCGGGGAGCACGCCGATGAGGATGAGGAGCACGAGTCCCATCCCCTTCTGCCCGTCGTTCGAGCCGTGCGCGAAGCTCACGCCCGTGCACGTGAGCACGAGCAACGCCCGAACCCACGGCGACGGCGGTTGTCCCTTGACCGGCTCCGCGAACAGTTCCGGGCGCTTCACGAGCTTCTTGACGATCAAGAGCAACGCACCCGAAAAGACGAATCCGACGACGGGCGAGACGAGTAACGCGACGAGCGTGTCTTGGACCTTGCCCCAATTCACGCCGTCGCCGAACGTGTGTCCCGCGCTCATCACCGAGTTCGCGAGACCGACGCCGACGATCGATCCGATGAGCGTGTGCGAGCTCGATGCCGGAAGCCCGAAATACCACGTGCCGAGATTCCAGATGATCGCCGAGAGCAAGAGCGAGAACACCATCGCGAACCCGGCGCCCGAGCCGACGTTGATGACGAGCTCGACGGGCAGGAGCGCGAGGATTCCGAACGCGACCGTCCCCGCCGACGTCAACACGCCGATGAGATTCCACATCCCCGACCACACGACGGCGTACGTCGGCTTGAGCGAGTTCGTGTAGATGACGGTCGCGACCGCGTTCGCCGTGTCGTGAAACCCGTTCACGAATTCGAACCCGAACGCGAGCAAGAGCGCGAGAAATAATAAAACGATGCTCGTTGTCGAGACATCGGCGAACGCGTTTTCCATCGGACCTTTCGAAGCTTCGGAACGGCTCCGTGTACGGTACGATTCGGGCCTTAAGACGAGGTTATCCCGAGGTTAAGAAAACGCGAGCGCTCGCGAAGCCGTCCGGGCGCGCGCGCGAGCGACGCGCCGGGGACGGCCGCACGACCTACATTCCGGTATAGACGGGACCTTCGCCGCCCTGCGGCGGGACCCACGTGATGATCTGATACGGATCCATGATGTCGCACGTCTTGCAATGGACGCAGTTCGAGAAATTGATCTGCAGCCGTCCGTCGACTTTCGTGCTGCCGTTCTCGCCCGTCGTCTCGAACATCGGCTCGTAGACTTTCGCCGGACAAAAATACTGGCACGGGTTGCCGTACTCGACCGTGCAGCGATCCGCGCAGATCGACGTGTCGGAGACGTGCAGGTGCGCGACCTGATCTTCGTCGTGCATCGTCCCGCTGTTGAACACGTCGGTGAGCTTGTCGAACGTGATCACGTTGTCGATCTTCGCGCGATGGTTGAGCGCCTGCGGCGCGCGCTCGGTGATCTTGATCATCTTCGCGTAGCCCGGATGACTTTCGAGCCGATCGACGACGCCGAACCCGCGTCCGCCGAGGTTCATCGCGAGCCCCGCGTTCGTCATGCCCGCGAACAAGCCGCCCGCGAACCCCTGATGGAAATTGCGCGCGATGCGGAGTTCGTCGTAGGCCCACGAGCCGCGGAACGCCGTCTCGTACGCGGAGAGCGCGTCCGCGCCCGTGTTCTCCGCGACGACCGCGTCGAAGGCGGTCTCGGCCGCGAGCATCCCCGACTTGATCGCGAGATGGATGCCCTTGAGGCGCATGCCGTTGAGAAATCCGCCCGAGTCGCCGGCGAGCATGAGTCCCGCGGCGTACGGACGCGGCATCGCGTAGAGGCCGCCTTCGGGAATCGCTTTAGCGCCGTAGCGAAGCAACTTCCCGCCCTCGATCATCGCCGAGATCGCGGGGTGCTGCTTGTAGCGTTGCATGTTGTCGTGCGGATCGGTCGAGGGATCCTTGTAATCGAGACCCGTCACCATCCCGATGTCGAGCACGTCGTCGTTCATGCCGTAGATGAACCCGCCGCCGAACGTCTCGCTCGGAAGCGGATAGCCGAACGTGTGGAGCACGCTCCCCGGCGTGACCGTGCCGGGCTTGCACTGCCAGAGTTCCTTGACGCCGCACGCATAGACTTGCTCGTCGCGACCCTCGGCGAGCCCGAGCTTTTCGATCGCCTGCTTGGCGAGCGTGCCGCGCGGCCCTTCGGTGAGCACGACGATCTTTGCGAGCAGATCGGGGCCGGGTTCGAAATTCGTTTTCGGCTTGCCGTCGTGGCCGACGCCCTTGTCGCCGACGCGCACGCCGATCACGCGATCGCCGTCCCACAATAATTCTTGACCGGGAAACGCGGGGAACACGTCCGCGCCGAGCCCCTCGGCGACGCCGCCGAGCCACTTCGTGAGCTTCTGCAAACTCGAGACGAATTTGCCCGCATTCTTGAGCGCGGGCGGCATCATGACGCCGGGGACCGCGATCTTTCCCGTCTCCATGAGATACCACATCGCGTCGGAAGAGACCGCCGCTTCGACCGGCGCCGACTCGCGCCAATCGGGGAGCAATTCGTCGAACGCCTTGGGATCGACGACGGCGCCCGAGATGCCGTGATTGCCGATCTCGCCGCCCTTCTCGATCACCATCACCGAGAGATCGTCCTTGCCGCGCTGCGCCGCGAGTTGCCGCAGTCGGATCGCCGCGGCGAGACCGGCGGGACCGCCGCCTACGATCAGGACGTCGACTTCGAGTTGGTCGCGTTCTACTTCCATAACGCCGGGAATTTTCGCCGTCGCGACGGCCGCTTCATGTACGCTTTCGCCACGCGCGTCGACGCGATGAGAATATATATTACGCGACGTGCGCGAGCGCGCTCGTAACGGCGACGCGATGCATCGCGATGCGGTCGTTCCACGGCAGCGACGTCGGCGTTTCGAACGTGAGCGACCGCCGCGCCGCGCGACGCAAGAGCGCGATGCTGTACGGCCACGCGCCGTCGTGATGTACCATCTCGGCCGCGGTGTCGGGGAGGACGCGGCCGCGTTCGAGCGCGCGCAGGTGCGTCGCCTCGGCGTCGTAGCCCAGGTCGTAGGCGTCGTGGAGTTCTTGCACGGGATAGCCCGCATCGTCCATCGCGCGGATCACGTGCGGACCGTACGGTGCCGAACCATCGACGACGGGCTCGTAACAGTAGAAGCCCTCCGCCTCGTAATCCTCGTGCAGGTCGAGCGTGAGGACGAACGCGCGATCGCGGTTACTCGTGAGGATCGCGCGCGCCTCGGGCGTCTTGCCGCCGCGACTGAAACTGCGATTGATGTCGGCGCCCTCCGCGTTCTCGCGCGTGCCGAGGGCGTATCCGCTCGGGTTCGTGCACGGCCAGATCCGGTACGCGTAGGCGGGATCGAGCAGGCCGTCGCGGACGAGCGAGAGCAACGCCCACGGCGCGGCCGGTTCGTCGCCGTGCACGCCCGCCGCGATCGCGACCGTCGGCGAACCGGGCGGCCCGACGAGTTCCGCGACGAGTAACGTGCGATCCGCGCCGACGCAGGCGACCTCCCGTAAGGCGACGTCCGTCGTCCGACGCAGCGCCTTCCAGGCGAGCGCGAGCTCCGCGTACGGCGGCGCTCCGTTCACCCGATCGGATCCGGCGGACGGCTCTTGCGAAAGAGCGTCTCGAAGTCGTCGGCGTCCATCGGGACCGCGAAATGGAAGCCTTGCATCTCGTCGCATCCCAAACGCCGCACCATCTCGGCCTGCCCCGGCGTCTCGACGCCTTCGGCGAGCACCGAGAGACCCATGGCGTGCCCGAGCGCGACGACGGCCGATACGATCGCCGCGTCGCCCCGATCGCGCGGCAGATCGACGACGAACGTCCGATCGATCTTGAGCGCGTCGACGCCGAAGTATTTGAGATTCGAGAGCGAGTTGTATCCCGTGCCGAAATCGTCGAGCGAGATCCGCACGCCGATCGCCTTGAGATTCGCGATGAAGCGGCTCGCGCTCGGTACGTCGGACATCACGACGCTCTCGGTGATCTCGAGTTCGACCTCGCCCGGCGGCACGTCGTTTTCGGCGAGCACGCTCTGGAGCGTGCTACAGAGGTGCGGGTCGAGGAACTGGCGACCCGATAGGTTCAGCGCCAAACGAAGTGGCGTGACGCCCCGTTCCCGCCAGCGCGCGAGCTGCGCGACGGCGTTTCCGATCACCCAACGTCCGAGCGGAACGATCAGCCCGATCTCCTCGCAGAGCGGGATGAAGCGATCGGGCAAGAGGAGTCCGAGTTCGGGATGATCCCAACGCAGGAGCGCCTCGGCGGCGACCGGGATCCGTTCGCGATCGAAGATCGCCTGATAGTGCAACACGAACTCCGACCGCTCGTACGCGCGGCGCAGCGCGTTCTCGAGTTCGAGGCGGTCGATCGCGCGTTCGTGAACCGCCGGCGCGTAGAAGCGATAGGTTCCGGGACCGAACGTCTTCGCGCGCGCGAGCGCGGCGTCGGCGATCCGGATCAGTTCTTCGGGCGACGTCCCGTCTTCGGGGAAGAGGCTGATCCCGACCGACGCCGTGGAGTAGAGATCGCGCGAATCGACCGCGATCGCGTGCGAGAACGCGGCGACGACGCGCTCCGCGATGCTCCCCGCTTCGCCGACCGAGGTGACGTCGGTCATGACGATCACGAACTCGTCGCCGCCGACGCGCGCGACCACGTCCGTCGCGCGGACGGTCTCGGTGAGCCGCTCCGCGACCATCCGTAGGAAGCGATCGCCGACGTCGTATCCGAGCGTCGAGTTGATCGCGTGAAAGCGATCGAGATCGACCGACATCACGGCGACGCGATGGCCGCCGTCCTCCGCCGCGAGGATCGCCGCGTTCAATAACTCGGAGAGCCGCTTGCGGTTGGGCAGGCGCGTGACCTCGTCGAAGAACGCCTGCCGGTAGAGTTCTTCTTCGGCCCGCTTGCGCATCGTGATGTCGACGATCGTCCCGATGCCGCGCAGCGCGCGCTCGCCGTCGTAGACGAACCGGCCGCGATGCTGCACCCAGCGCTCCGAACCGTCGTCGAGCACGATCCGCGTGTCCATGAAAAACGGTCGGCGGCACTCGCGCGCGACGTCGATCGCCGCCTCGAGCGCGAGGAGATCTTCGGGATGGACGAAGCGCCGCATGACGTCGGGCGAGGGCGCGAGCGAACCCGGCGCGACGCCGCAGATCGCGAAGATGCCGTCGGACCACGTCGTCTCCCGCATCTCCAGATCGTACGTCCAGAAGCCGAAATGCGCCGCGGCCTGCGCGACCGAGAAGAGGTCGTGCGCGTTGCGCACGCGCGCCGTGCGGCCGCTCGCGAACGCGATCGCGAGGACGCCGACGACCGCGCCCGGTTCGTCGCGGCACGGCTGTACGAATCCGTAGTACGATTCGCCGCGGAGCGCGGTTCCGAACGGCACGTACTCGCCGAGGAGCGCGCGCCGATGCGCCTCGAGTAACGCATCGCTCTCTTCGAACGTCGCGAGCATCGCCGCGAGCGATCGACCGACGAACTCGACCGAGGTTTCGCTCGCCGCGAGTCCCGACGTCCAGACGAGCTCGAGGCCCGCGTCCGCGCTCCACGCGACGGCCGAGAGCGCCTCCACGACGCCCGCGATCGTCGAGCGACCGTTCGCGATCATGGTGCGTCCGGTGCGCGCGGACGCGACGTCACGCCGGAGCGCCCTCCGCGATCGGATGCGGCGCCAGGGCCGCGTCGAGGATCTCGATCGGATGCGCGGCGAGGAGCGCGCGTCCGCGCTCGGCGGCGTACGATTGGATCTGCAACGTACAGCCGGGATTCGCGCTCGCGAGCACGTCGGCCGCGACGGAGAGGACGTTGTCGACCTTCCGTTCGCCGATCTCGCGCGCGCTCTCGGGCTCGAGGATGTTGTACACGCCGGCGCTCCCGCAACATTGATCGCCGTTCGGGATCTCGACGAGCTCGAGTCCCGGGATCTCGGCGAGCAGCGCTCGCGGCGCCGAGCGGATGCGCTGCGCGTGCGCGAGGTGGCACGCGTCGTGGTACGCGACGCGCAGCGGCAGCGCACGTTTGGGGGCGCGCGTTCCGACGCTCGCCAAGAACTCGCTGACGTCGAGAACCTTCCCCGCAAACCCGGCGGCCGCGCTCCCCGTCAGCAGGTCGGCGTATTGCTTGAGCGTGGAACCGCAGCCGGCGGCGTTGATGATGACGGCGTCGATGCCGGAGAGATCGCCGAAGCGCGCGACGAGCGCGCTCGCGAACGCGCGCGCTTCGTCCGCGCGACCGACGTGCAACGAGAGCGCGCCGCAACATCCCTGATCGCCCGGAACGACGACGTCGTATCCTTCGGCCGCGAGGACGCGGATCGTCGCGGCGTTGACGCCGGGAAAGAACGTGCGCTGGACGCATCCCGCAACGATCGCGACCGTACCGCGCCGCGGACCGACCGCCGGCGTGAACGGCGGTAACGTCGCGCGTAGGTCGGCCGCTTTCAGCGGCGGCGCGAGACGTTCGAACGATGCGAGTTGGGCGGGAAGGAGTCGGAGCACGCCGCTCGCGCGGACGAGCGCGCGGATGCCGAGCCGTTCGTAGAGATAGAGCACGTACGCGACGAGACGCAGGCGCTTCGCGTACGGAAAGAGCGAGAAGATCATCGCGCGTAAGAAGCGCTCGAACGGCGGACGGACGTACGTCTCCTCGATCTTCGCGCGCGTCGATTCGACGAGCAGATCGTAACGCACGCCCGACGGACAAGCCGTCACGCATCCCATACAGCCCAGGCACGAATCGAAATGGCCGACGACCGCGGGCCCGAGCTCGATCGCGCCTTCGGCGATCCCTTTCATGAGATCGATCCGTCCGCGTGGCGAATCCGTCTCGAGGCTCCACGACCGATACGTCGGGCATGCGGGCAGACAGAATCCGCAATGGACGCAATCGCTGAGGAGATCCTCGACCGTTCGGGCGTCGCTCACGTCGTTACAACCTTCCGAGAAACCGGCCGCGACCGAGACGGCGCGCCGGATCGAATTTCGTTTTGAGCGCCGCCATGAGCGCGAAGCCGGGCGGCAGGGTGCCGAAGACGTCGACCCGCGCGCGGATCTCGTCGGTCGCGTCGACGAGCACGAGATTTCCGCCGACCGCCTCGACGCAGGCGCGCGCCGCGTTGAGCGCGCGGGCG
>CAZZXB010000057.1:0-17971 GCA_964658025.1 uncultured Janthinobacterium sp. | reverse complement strand
AAAATCGAAGAACCCCGTCGTGACGGGGTTCTTTCGGTGGTGGAGATGAGGAGACTCGAACTCCTGACCCCTTACATGCGAAGCAAGTGCTCTACCAGCTGAGCTACATCCCCACGAAGAGGCCGATGCCGAGGCACCGGCCGACCGATGTAGATACGGTTCCGGAGACCCGACCCCTGCCGCTCAGACGGGGGGCTGGAGATACGGAAACTGCGTCGTCATGATCGTTTTCGTGCCGCACCCGACGCCGTCGCTCGAGAGCAACGGGCGGCCGCCGGTTCCGTTCTGTTCGCGACCGTCGTCGGCGACGGGCGTGACGCCCGTCAGGCCCGGCGTGCCGACGGAACCCGCCGTATACGACGTCGTCGCGAGGTTGCCGAACGCGAGACCGAGATCGACGTCGACGACGTCGTCGAGCGGGCTGCGACCGCCGAATGCCGTCGGGGCGGTCCCGGTGCACGACGTCGTGAACCGTCCGCCCGTCTCCCAGCCGAGGTAACTCGCCGTGGTCGCGCCGTTGGCGAGATTCGCGACGAGCGCGTCCGGGAGGAGGAGCGCCGCGACGTATCCGCCGATCGCGGCGCTGCGGCCGGCGGTACCCGTCACGAACGACGCGACGCTCGGACCGTACGCGGTGCCGTCGGTTTGCGGGATCGCCTGATCGTACGTCGCGTGCTGCGCGTACGGCAGATAGAGTTCTTTGATGCCGGGTTTGCCGAGCCGATCGATCTGCAAGAACGTCAGGTTCGCACCCGTCGTGTCGGCGTTATTGCTGAGCGTCGGATCGTTACTGCACGCGGCGAGCGCGGCGGAGAGCAGGGCGACCGAAGCCGCGAGCGAGACGATGCGTTTCACGTGCGGTCTAGCTCCCACTCTGCGAACTCGTCGTGGCCCAAAAGGCGGTGACGCCGTTTCCGGTACCGGCCAAGAGCGATTTCGGTAGTTCGACGACGATCGAGAGCACGTTCGAGTTCGCGAAATAATCGGTCGGCGCTCCGGACGCGAATCCCGCGGGGCACGTGTTCGTTCCGCTCGGCAGACACGTCTTCGACGTGCTTCCCTGATTGCGATCGGGGAAGATGTTGAAGAACTGCGATGCGTTGAAGAATGCCGGATTGCGGCGGGCGCCTGCGAAGACCGTGATCGGCGACGTCGTCACGAGCGCGAACGAAGAATTCACGAAACCGCTTCCGGTCGACGTGACGAGCTTCGATGACGCGCCCGCGCCGGTCGTCGGCGCGGCGGGACCGTACACGGTCACCGTCTGCGAACCCGTCGTCGACGTGCCGAACGAGAACTGCAGGACGAGATTTTCGACCGGTCGGCCGCCCGTCGTCGATTCGGCACCATAATTATTGTCGAACTTCATCGTGTAGAGCACGGTGTTGTCGAAGAACGTCGTCTTCCCGGCGCCCGCGGGGATGTTCGGATAGACGTCCATCACGGCGACGACGTTGCTCGCGTTCGTCGGGCTCGGGAACAGGTACGTATCGGTGATGTCGGCGGCCGGGTGCTTCACGAGCGCGGGCGCGCCCTGAAAATCGAACCCTCGAGCGGGTGCGTGCGCGAAGAGGACGGCCGCGGCCGAGAGGGCACAGACGGCGCTCGCCCCGGCGATGAGACGGGAGACTTGCATGACCGTCCGTCTACGCCCGAACGCCGCTCAAAGCCTCGCTCGCGTTCGGCCGCGGCTACCCGCCGAGAGCGGCGAGACGCGTCCGCGCGTCGTTCGCGTAGACGGCGTGGAATTGTGGGTTCAGCGCGAGGGCGCGGGCGTATCGGCGCTTCGCTTCGGCCGCATCGCCGAAGTGATCGGCGATCGCGCCCGCGTGGTACTGCATCAGGGAATTCTCCGTATCGAAGCGGATCGCTTTCGCCTCTTCGGCGCGCGCCTCGGTCCAGCGCCCGTCCATCGCCGCGGCCCACGCGAGCGTGTCCTGGGTGAAGATGTCGTCGCGGACTTGGAGTTCGCGTTTGGCGATGCGATAGGCGTCGTCCGGATAGAGACGGTGCTCCGAATAATAGATCGCGAGCAGGCGGTCGGAGATCCGTTGGGTGTTGCCGATGCGTTCGATCGTGCGGATGAGGTCGTCGGTCTTCCTCGCGTCGTCCGTCTTGCCGAGCGCTCGTTGCGCGTCGGCCTCGTACCCGAGCGTTTCGGGATAGGGAATGACGTTCGCGGACGCGATGGCGTAACTGAGGCAATCGCTCCAACGCTGGAGCGCGCACGAGAAGCGTGCGGCGGCGCGCGACGCGTCGACGTCGCTCGGGAAGACGTCGAGCGCGCGTTTCTCGAAGGCGATCGCGCCGTCGTTGTCGCCCGCCTCGAACGCGAGCTCGCCCGAGCGGAAGAAGAACCACGCGCGTGACTGCGCGGGCGCGTCGAACTGCGCGTTCGCGTACGCCGTCGGTCGTTGGAACAGCAGGCGCGCGTCCGCGAGATGGCCCGTGAGTTCGTCGTACCGCGTGACGAGCGTGTCGCGCGGGATCGCGTTGAAGTCGGACTGCGCGGGAAGTCTGTCGATGAGGCGTTTCGCCGCGGCGTAATCGCCGAGTTCGAGATCGAGCGACGCCTCGCGGATCTGCATCTGCGGGTCGCTCGGATCGTAGCTCTCGATGAACTTCGTTTCCGCGAGCGCGGCTTTGAACTGGTGGAGCGTGAGGTCGACGGACGCGAGCTCCGCATCGGCGCCGAGATTCCCGCGCGGCTGTGCCTTCAGCGAGCGGAGCGCCATCGCGCGCGCGCGGAAGACGTCGTCGATATCGCCGCGTTCGCGGTAGCGTTGGAGGTACTGATCCGCGAGCTGACGCGGGCTGAGCATGTCGTCGCCGATGTTCTTGCGCGTCGCGCCTTCCCAGAACGCGATCGTCTTGTCGCGGTAGGTGTAGTCGGCCGTGACGGGCGCCATCGTCGGTAACGACGCGATCCGCGCGCTCTCCTCGCGATGTTGCGCGAAGACGGGCCAGAGCGCGATCGCGACGACGGCGACGGCGACGACGAGCCAGGGCGAGCGGATGAAACCGGGTTTGGCGACGTGTTGGTTCATGGTGCCTTACGAGAAAGGTCCGCGGCGAAGCGCCGCGGACCTTTCGTTTCCGTTAACGGGTGGTTAGTGTGCTTGCTGGAGATACGGGAACGTCGTCGTCGTCGCGACGGTCGGCGGCGTGTTCTCCTGTGCGATACAGGTGTTCTCCTGACCGTCGTCGCCGATCACGCCGAGTTTCGATAGCGTGTTGCCGAACAGCGCGCCGAGCGAGGTCGCGATGACGTCGTCGTTCGGATTGCGACCACCGAAGCTCGCCGCGGTGTTTCCGGTTTCGACGCCGAGGTATCCGCCCGCCGTGCCGTCGAGGTTCACGCGCAGGACGTCGGGATAGAGGATGCTCTGAAGCGTCGCACCGTAGTCGAGACCGTTTTTCGGCGGACGCAGGAGATCTTCCGTACCCTTGATGTTCGCGTACAACGGGTCGTTGGTCGTGTCGTACGGTTCCGTCGCGTTCGACGTCTGGTGCTGGACGAAGCCTTCGAAGACTTCCTTGATCGCCGGGCGCGAGAGGCGCTCGATCTGCGTGTAGGTCTTGGTCGTCGTCGCCGGCGTTCCGGGCGTGAAGACGGGGTTGCCGCTGCCGCCGCAACCGGCGAGGACGAGACCGAAGCCGCCGACGACCGCGAGACGTTGGATGTACTTATTCATGTGTGTGCGGCTCCTAGTTCGTCGTCGTGGACGAGCTGACGGTCGCCCAGACGTTGATGCTGTGACTTGCTCCCGTCGGCTCGAGAAGCGATTTCGGCACTTCCACGACGAACGAGAGGACGTTGAATCCGCCGAGAACGTTCGTGGCCGGATTCGTGCTGCACGCGTACGCGCCGGCTCCGGTTCCGCTCATCGTTCCGGCGGTGAAGCCGTTGAAGCTCGGCGCGGTCGCACGAGCGGCGGCTTGATCGTAAGCCGGTGCGAGACCGTTGGTGGGCGGCACGGTGTTGCCGTTCGAGAACGGCGTCGCGGCGCTGTACGTGCCCGGATCGGTCTGGCTCGTGTGCGTCGCGAAATTACGATCGCCCAGGAACGAGAAGAACGCGAACAGATCGAACGTGAACGGATCGGCGCGCGGGCCCGCATAGAACTTGATCGTATTGTTCTGGAGGTTCGCCGTGTTGCCGAGCGTCGTCGAACCGGTCGAGGGCGAGATGAACGTGCTCGTCGTACCGACGTTGCTCACCTTACCGGGGCCGTACATCGTGAGGATCTGGCTCGAGCTCGCGCCCGAGGCGGAGAACTGGATCGTCTGATCTTCGGGGCTCGTCGCGGCGCCGTGCGAGATCTTGAACTGCCACATCAGCGTCGGGTCGAACACTTTGCTCGGGCCCATTCCGGTCGGGATGAGCGGGAAAACGTCCATCGCGAGGACGACGTTATTCGCGTTATCCGGTGCCGGGAACACGTAGACGTCGGTGATGTCGGCCGAGGCGTTGTGGCCGACCTGTTGCGCGAGATTGTAGGTATCTTGGTGATCCGAACCCTTCGCCGGGTGAACGGCGTAGAGAACGCCGGCGACGGCAATGGCGACGACCGCCGTTGCCGATCCGATGATCTTCTTGAGTTGCATGGGATTGCTTCCTCTCACGAGAGTGTACCGGGTGCTGGTGCTGGGACGGGCTCGCTCCGCGCGTTTCGCGTCGAGGCGAAAACGTAGGCGAAGACGATCGTCAGAACCGCGACGATCGCGATGCTGACGTCGATGTCGGGGACCGGACTCTGCCAGCCGAGCACTTGTGCGAGCTCGTATCCGGCGACGGCCAGGGCCACGATCGTCACGGTGACGATCCAAACGCGCATCGCGCGCGGTTGTAAGCTCGTGCGGGCCGAAACGAGTCGGTGCACGAGAATGCTATCGAGGGTGTCGGTGCAGATCATGCCGAGGCAGAACGCCGCGCCGACGAGTAACGCGCCGAGCAGACCCGAGTCGACGCCGAACGCGACCGCGTACGTCGCGATCTGACTCGACGTCTCGAACCCGAATCCGAACAATAATCCCACGGGGACGGCGACCCACGGACTCGTCGCCTCGCGGAGCACCTTCGGTAACAGGCGCGTCTTCACGCCCGTGATCCGCGTGCCGCCGGTGCGGAGTTGCTGCAGGTTGAGCAACGCGATCGCGACGAGCACGACGATGCTGATCCACGTGCCGATCGTCTCGATCGTCGGGCCGTACGGACCGAGATGCGAGCCGAGGACGCCGACGAGCGCCGCGATCGAGAGCACCATGATCGAGTGGCCGCCCGCGAAGAGCGTACCGCAGAAGCGGCTGAGCCACGGGCGTTTCTCGAACGAATTCCGCGTGAGGTTGTCGATCGCGGCGATGTGATCGGGGTCCGCTCCGTGACGCAGGCCGAGCGCGAACACCGCGAACGCCCCGATCCCGATCATGCGGTCTCCACGTGACGGTGCGCGAAGGGATGCGAGAACGCGTAGCCGAGGATCGCGAGCGCGACGATCCCCGTGACCGCGAGCGGCGAGACGGCGTAGCCGCGTTCGGCGAAGCCCTGCCCGACCATCACGGCGCCGATCGTCGAGATGAAGATCGCCGAGACGAGCGGACCGTACTGCACGAAGCGATCGAACATCGGCCGACGCTGTAACCAGCCCGCGCCGCGGACGACCGCGATGCCGAGCCCGGTGAGCGTGATCGCGAGCCCGAAACTGAACGCGACGATGACGAAGATGCCGTAGGCGACTTCGTTGAGCGCGAGCGCGGCGAGCAGCACGACGAGCGCGGCCGGGCAGGGCGCGACGCCGCCGCTCATCGCCGCCCAGACGGTGCCGCCGAACGTGAGCGGCGCGGTCCCGGGGATCGCGTGCGCCCGCGCGTGCTCGAGATCGTCGTGATCGTGCCCGTGACCCGCCGCGTGGCTATGGGCGACCCCGCCGTGGTCGTGCGCGTCGTGCGCGTGGGCGTGATGGTCGTGTTCGTGGGCGCCGTGAACGTGCGTGTGGTCGTGCGGATGGGTCGCCGCGTGGCCGTGCGCGTGCGCGTGGGCGAGCGGGCGCCGCGATTCGATCTGCCGTTGCACGGCGCGCGCGCCGATGATCGCGATCGCGATCCCCGAGACGAGCGTGATCCACGGGTAGATCGTCTCGGGGACGAAGTAGCCTTTGAAGAGATTGATCGCGACGCCGAGGGCGAGCACGCCGATCGTGTGCGCGATCGTGAGCGCCGCGGCGAGGATGGCGGCCTGCTTCACGGTCGCGCGGGCGCCGACGAGCGAGATCGCGAGCAACGTCTTGCCGTGGCCCGGTTCGAGCGCGTGGAGCGCGCCGAGGGCGATCGCGACGACGAACGTGAGCGCGACGAAACCCCAGTCGCCCGTCCCCTTCGCGAGCATGTCGGAGAGCTGGTTCGAACGCGCCGCCGAGACCGTGGGCACGCCGCCGCCGGACGCTCCCGCCGCGACGTCGGCATTCGTCGACGTCACGGTCGCGCGGGCGTTCGGATCGAGCGCGATCGCGACCGAGGTCGTATTGCGGGGCGACCCGATCAGCGCGCTCGGGTACGCCGTGAGTTCGTGCGTCGGCTCGGTTTGGGGCGCGACGACGACGTCGTGCCAGCCGAGTCGGCCGGGATAGGTGTCGTCGCGAAACGCGACGTCGCGCGATCTCGCCCCCGTGGGGAGCGCGGCCGTGGCATCGAGCGCGAGATAGATCGTCGGAAGGCCGCCCGCGCCCGGCCGCGTGCGCGTCGTCACATCGGCGACCGCGAGCGCGACGGGCGCGCCGTTCGCGTCGAGATGGAGTTCGGGGAGGAGCGTGGCGGCTTGCGCGGCGCCCCATTTCGCGAGGTCGGCGCCTGCGAGCTTACCCGTGGCGCTCGCGTCCCGCATCGCCGTGAACGTCGGGATCTCGGCCATGTCGAGGACGTAGCGGACGCGGACGTGCCCGGGCGAGAACGCGAGCTTCGTTAAGTGGTTGATCGTAAAATTGCCGAGCGGATGCGCGACGGCCGGAGCGTAACAAAGCGACGCGAGCAAGAATGCTACGAACGTATTACGCTTCCGCAAAACCAAAAAGGACCTCTTCCGCACCGCAACTCGTGTCGACGTTGTCTACACCCGCAAACGTATAATTAACCTGCGCGGATTGCTTTGAAACGAGCGCCCGATGAATTTGTCAATCTCCATATATGAGAGGTTTTCCACGGCCGCCGTGGGTAGTTCACCCCCCAGATTGTTGTGTTCGTCATCCGTTTCGCGCCGTCGGACCGGAAGCCACGCGTGGCTCACGAAGTCCTGAAGCGCGTCGGCGGACGCGAGTACGTCTATCGCGTCGATGCCTCGCGCGATGTCGGGACGGGCCGGATGCGTCGGGTCTGGACGTACGTCGGGCGGTTCGACGGAACGACGGTCCGCCGGGCGAGACCTCGCAAACCGGAAAGTCCGCGCGAGCGGATCCTGGCCGCGATCTTGCAGTTGATCGAAACGCGCGACGTGGCGTTCGTGACGGTCGACGTCGTGACGCGGGCGGCGGATCTCTCGCGCACCACGTTTTACCGACATTTCGCCGATCGGGAGAGCGCGCTCGCCGCGGCGTACGCGTTGCTCGTCGAAGACGTGCTCGGGAAGTTGCCGCCGCTCGACGTCGTCAAACGCGGCGCGCACCGCGCGTGCCTGCGCGCGTGGCTCGAGTCGCTGCTCGCGTCGTTGAGCGCGCGCCCGGGATTGACGCGGCGGGTGGTGCTCGGCGACCGACGGTGGCGCGACGGGTTGCTCGCGGTGCTCGAAAGCTATCTCGGCAAACTCCGCGACGCGCGCGTCGTGCTCGGCGAAGCGCCGCGGACGCTCGCGTCGGGTCTCGTGTACGTGCTCGACGGTCTGCTCGCGCGCACGCTTCGCGAACCGGGCGAGGCGCTCGACGACGCGTGCATCGCGGACGTCGTGCGGATCGCCGAGCGCCTCGTGTTCGGCGCTCAGCCCTCGGGCGCGCGCTCGACCCGATAACGTTCCTCGCCGACGCGCGCGAGATAGCCGGCATCGGCTAAGAGTTCGAGCGCTTCGTGCGTGATGCGCCGCTCGATCTTGTTCGGCATTCCCGCCCAGTTCGCGGCGACGCTCGCGGTTTCGAGTTCGCGCCCGGGTTCGAGGAGCGAGCGAACGTACGTCTCGCGAAACTTGTTCCGCTCCATCCGCGATGCGATCGGTTCGAGTACGGCCGCGAGCGCCGAAGCCGGGGCGCGCTCGGCCGACGCGTTCGAGGCCGGAGGCCCGGCGGTATCGTGCGCCGCTTCGGCCGGTGCGTCGCTCGCCGGTAGTCGCGGTGTCGCCACGCTACCGGACGATCGCGACGGCGTATCGCTCGCCGATGGTTGCGGTGTCGCCTCGCTACCGGACGATCGCGATGGTGCGTCGCTCCCCGACGGTTGCGGCGGCGCGTCGCTCCTCGGCGATGGCTGCGATTGCGTCCCCACCACGTCGCCCGCGCGCGAGAGCACGAAATCGGCGAGCGCCGGGAACGCCTCGCCGATTCCGACGACGACGGTTTGCCACGGTACCGCGTTCACGACGCGACGGCGCGAACGGAACGCCTTGAAGATCCGGCGCGCGACCGCATGCGGCGACGCGGCGATGAACGCGGGCGGTCCCGCGAATCCGGCGCGCGTCATGAACTCGCTCGCGACGGCTCCCGGATCGACGTAGGTGACCGCGATGCCGTCTTTCGCGAGATCGTTGCGCACGATGCGCGTCATGTTCCGCACGGCGGCTTTCGCCGCCGGATAGACGCCGAGCCCGCCGACGGGCACGCGCGCGACGCCGCTCCCGACGAAGAACACGTGCCCGCGCGTCGCGCGGAGCGACGGGAGCGCTTCGCGCAAGAGCGCGAGCGGCACGGCGACGTGCGTACGGAGTTGTTCGTCGATCGCGCCGTCGGATTGTTCGCCGATCGGCCCGACGGCGACGCCGCCCGCGTTGTTGACGAGGACGTCGATCCGGCCGAACGCCGCGCGTGCCGCTTCGACGACGCGTTCGGCCGCGCGCGGCTCGCGGAGATCGAGCGCGAGCGTCACGAGCCGTCCGGGCGCGCCTTCGAGATCGAGGAGCAAGCGCTCGAGCCGTTCGCCGCGGCGGCCGACGGCGAGGACGTCGTAACCCGAGCGCGCGGCGCGATCGGCTAGCGCGCGTCCGATCCCCGACGACGCGCCGGTGACGATCGCCGCGCGACGCGGCGTCACGAGAGTTCTCCCGCGAGTCCGTATTCCTCGCAGTAGGCGGCGTACGCGCGGTCGAGACTGTTCGGAAGATCGCGAAAGTATGCGGTTTCGTCGACGATCGCGGGTCGGGCTTCGGTCACGGTGCGACGCTCGCGTGCGAAGGCCGCGAGCGTCTTCGCGACGGGCTTCTCCGTGCCGTCCGCGCGCACGAGCCCGAACCGCAGTTCGTGCGGCGCGCGATCGAACGGTGGCCGCGTCGCGAGTTCGGGTGCGTAATCGGTCCAGCACCACCAGTACGCGCCGAGCGCGCCGCGATGTTGCAGGCGATCGAGCACGCAGTGCGCGTAGTCGGCCATCTCGAGTTCCGAAAGACACGCCGGTCCGTTCGGCGGCGCGCCCTCCGGCGGGCACGCCGGGTTCCCGAACTCGCTGAAGAGCACGGCCTTGCGCGCGCACGATGCGGTGACGTCGGCGAGGAACGGCACGACCTCCGCATCGCGACGTCCGCGCGCGAACGCGCTGTAGGCCGAGTAGCCGTGCATCGTCGCGTACGGCCACGGCGCGGCGATCGAGGACGGACGGATGTTGCGATCGCGTTCGAGATCCTCACCGTGCAGGCCGCCCGTCGCGCGGACGTTCGATGCCTCGAAGAGATCGTGCGAGAGCGCCGCGCTCCAATGCGCGGCGTCCCGCGGCGATCGCGGTTCGCGCAGGTTCGAGAACTCGTTGCCGAGATCCCAAGCGAGCAGCGCGCGATGGTCGCGCGCGCGGATTCCGAGCTCGCGCGCGAGCTCGCGCTGCGCTTCCAGGAGATCGCCCGTGTAGAAGTCGCCGACGCCGTACGGCGATTCGCCGCGTTCGGTGATCGTCCGGAAGCGTCCGGCCGACGTGCCCTCGTCGAGCGTCCACGACGGGAGATAGTTCGCGCCGCTCATGTGCCCGCAGAAGAGCGTCGGCATCGTCACGAGTCCGTGGCGGTCGGCGCAATCGAGCACGCGGACGAAATTCGCGAGCGCCGTCGCGTCGACGTCGGTCGGACCCGGCGCGAAATCGAACCAGCGCAAGAAAAAACGAACCGCGTGGAGTCCGAGCGCGCGGATGCGCGCGAAGTCGTCGTCGATCGCGGCGAGATCGAACTGCGACCACATCGACATCGCCTGCGTCCGCGGCCAATAATTGACGCCGAGCTGGAAGAGGGCCATGCGTCGACCTTAAACGCGCCGTCGAGGTCGCCCTCGGCGGGCGCGCGAAACGGACGCGCATGGAGCACGCGCGCGTCGGCATCATCATGGGCAGTACCTCGGATCTCGAAACGATGCGCGTCGCATCGACGACGCTCGACGAATTGCTCGTCCCGCACGAGATGCGCGTCGTCTCGGCGCATCGCACGCCCGATCTGCTCTTCGACTACGCGGCGACGGCCGCCGCGCGCGGTCTGCGCGTCATCATCGCGGGCGCGGGCGGCGCGGCGCACCTGCCCGGCATGACGGCCGCGAAAACGCAGCTCCCCGTCATCGGCGTCCCGGTCCGTAGTACGGCGCTCTCCGGCATCGATTCGCTCCTCTCGATCGTGCAGATGCCCGCGGGCGTGCCCGTCGCGACGATGGCGATCGGCAACGCGGCGAACGCGGCGCTCCTCGCGGCGCGCATCCTCGCCCTCGACGATCACGATCTGCTGCGGCGGCTGCAAGAGCGCACCGCCGCCGCCGCCGCGTCGGTCGAGGCGACGCGGATATGATCCGGAGCATCGGCATCCTCGGCGGCGGACAACTCGGACGGATGCTCACGATCGAGGCGAAGCGGATGGGCTACCGCGTGGTCGTGCTCGAGCCGTTACCGAACTCGCCGTGCGGTCAGGTGGCGGACGAGCAGATCGTCGCCGCCTACGACGACGAACGCGCGCTCGGCGAGCTCGGCGCGCGCTCCGACGTGGTGACGTACGAGTTCGAGAACATCCCGCTCGCCTCGGTGCGATTACTGGAAGCGCAGGGGCGCAACGTCCGTCCGAGCGGCGACGCGCTGCGCATCACGCAAGATCGGATCTTGGAGAAGTCGTTCGTGCGCGACGTCGGCTGCACGGTCGCGCCGTTCGCGTCGGTGACCGACGCCGCGTCGCTCGACGCGGCGATCGCCGAGATCGGATTCCCCGCGGTCGTGAAAACCGCGCGCGGCGGTTACGACGGGAAGGGCCAGTGGGTCGTTCGCGACGCCGGGGCCGCGCGCGCCGCGTTTTCGGAATCGAAGGGCGTGCCGCTCATCTACGAACGATTCGTGGCCTTCGATCGCGAGGTCTCGATCATCTGCGCGCGCGGCGCCGACGGCACGATCGTCGCGTTTCCGGCGACGGAGAACCGTCACGATCGCGGCGTGCTCGTCACGACGATCGTCCCCGCGCGCATCGACGCGCGCGTCGCCGAACGCGTACGCGCGGACGCGACGACGATCGGCGAGCGCCTCGCGATCGTCGGTGCCTACTGCGTCGAGTTCTTCGTCGCGGGCGACGACGTGCTCGTGAACGAGATCGCGCCGCGCGTCCACAACAGCGGCCATTACTCGCTCGACGCGATGCAGCTCTCGCAGTACGAGGCGCACGTCCGCGCGATCTGCGACCTGCCGCTCGTCCCGCCGAAACTCTTCGAGCCGGCCGTGATGATGAACGTCCTCGGCGCGGGTACGGGCGATACGCTCGGCGGCATCGACGAACTCTTACGCGACCCCGATCTCAAACTGCACGTCTACGGCAAGACCCACGCCGCGCTCCGCCGCAAGATGGCGCACTTCACCGTCCTGGCCCCGTCGAGCGATATCGCCCTCGAACGCGCGGAACGCGGCGCGGCGAAGTTGTTTTGGTCGTGAGGCGATGCGGTCGTTAGCGGTCTCGCTCAGAGCGGGCGACGAAAACGCTCGCGCGCGTCGCCGATCGGCGTTTCGCCCGCGATGACGCTCGCCGCGATCGCACGTAATCCGCGCGCTTCGAATTCGGGGTGGACCCACACGCCGTCGACGATCTGGCCGCCGTCCGAGCCGCCGTACACCCCGCTCCCGACGGGGGCGAGTTCGAACGAGAGCGCGGCGGAAGCGGGTTTGCGGCAACCGATGCCGTCGAAGAGCGCGAGCAACGCGCGCAGCGCCGTCTCGCCGCAACGGACGTACTTCGTCGGAACCGTCAGGTAGATGCGGTCGCCGTCGCCGCCCTGCATGATGACGGCCGTGTGGTCCATGTCGCGCGCTTCGCGCAACGACCGTAGCGCGACGAACGAATCGTCGTGCGGCTCGCCGTTGCCGCCGCGTTTGCGCGGGCGGACGAAACGCAGCACGCCGATCGCGATCGCGAGCAGCGCGACGACGAATAGCGTCGCGCGGGCACGCCGGGTCACGTCGCCGCCCGTTCGCGCGCGCTCGGTTTCGCGGGCGCCGCACGCGGCCTCGGCGGCAGATCGGTGAACGCCATCGGACGATCGTAATGATCGTGGTCGCGTGCGCGAAATCGCGCGGGTCCCGGAACGATCGGCGTGCGGATCGCGAGCGCGCGGACGTACGCATCGAGGTAACGATCGACCATCCGATCGACCGAGAAGTTCGCCTCGACGTGCGCGCGACAGGCGCGGCGATCGAGCGCCGCGAGGTCCGGGACGCGCGCGACCGCGTCGTCGACCGTGTCGCAGAGAAACCCCGTCGCGCCGTCGACGACGATCTCCGGGATCGATCCCATGCGTGCCCCGAGGACGGGCGTCCCGCAGGCCATCGCTTCGACGAGCGTGAGGCCGAAGCGTTCCGGCCGCGTCGTCATGTGCACGAGCGCGAGCGCGCCGCCGAGGAGCGCGTTCCGCGCTTCGCGTTCGACCGGCCCGACGAAGCGCACGCGATCGCCGTCGACGTGCGGCGCGACGTCGCGCTCGAAGTGCTCGCGATCCTGCGGGATCCCCGCGATGACGAGCCGCACGCCGGCGCGCTTCGCGATCTCGATCGCGAGATGCGCGCCCTTCTCGGGATGGAAGCGCGCGAGGAACACGAGATAGTCGCCCGGTCGCTCGACGAACGCGAACGCTTGCGGATCGATCCCGTTGTAGGTCGTGCCGAGATAGTCGAGGCCGGGATCGCGATCGGCGTCGCTGATCGAACAGTAGAAGCTCCGCTCCGCGCCCGCGTAGTACGCGTCGAGGATCGCGGGCGAGGAAAAGCCGTGGATGGTCGTCACGAGCGGCGGATCGGTCGTTCCGAGCGCGTACGTGAGCGGCTTCCAATCGAAATTGTTGTGGAGCAGATCGAACTCGCGCGCGCGGCGGAAGAAGTTGCCGATGTGGAGCGCGGTCGCGATATCGCCGTCACGTGCGGGATCCTCATCGAGCCCGTACGGTACGACGGATTCGAGCGCCGTGTCGACGTGCGAATCGCCCGACGCGAAGAGCGTGACGTCGAGCCCGCGCGCGCGCATCCCGTGCGCGATGTCGTAGGCGACTTGCTCCCAGGGCCCGTAGCCGCGCGGCGGGATCGCGCGCGAGATCGGCGCGAGGAGCGCGAGCCGCAGGCCCGCAAGCGGAGAGCGCCCGCTCATCGTCCGGTCGTCTTCATCGCTTCAGCGCCGGATGAGTTCGGCGGGGTGCTTCGCGATCGTCGCGTCGATCGCGGCGAAACACCGATCGACGTCGTCGTGCGTGTTGTAGTGCGCGAAGCTCAGGCGCATCGCGCTCGCCCCGCGGTCGGGCGCGAGGGCTTCGAGCAAACGCGGCGCGTAGTAATCGCCGAAGCGCGCTTCGATCTTCGCTTCGTCGAGTTCCGCGGCGAGCGTCTCGCCCGAGACGCCCGCGACGTTGAAGGCGAACACGGGGAGGCGCGGCGCGCTCGCGGGTCGGCCGTAGAGGCGCACGCGATCCGCACGCGCGGCGAACCCCTCGCGCGCGTAGGCGGAGAGTCGCTCTTCGTACCGCGCGATCGTCTCGATCGCTTCGCGAACGTTCGGATCGATCTCGCGCAGATAGGCGATCGTTCCGAGCCAACCCGCGAGCCCTTCGTGGCTCTGCGTGCCGCACTCGAGCGTCCAATATCGCGCGTCGCCGCCGGGGACGAAGGCGTCGTCGGCATGGATCAGCCGCTCGGCGAGTTCCGCGCTCGCGTACCAGAAGCCGAGATGCGGCGCGTAGATCTTGTACGCGGAGACCATCATGAAATCGATCGCGGGCCCGAGATCGAGCGCGAAGTGCGGGAGCGCCTGCACGCCGTCGACGACGACGATCGCGCCCGCCGCTTTCGCGAGGGCCGCGAGGCGCGGGACGTCGTAGACCGACCCCGTCACGTTCGAGGCCCACGGGAGGGCGACGAGCTTCGGGCCGCGCTCGAGCATCGCGCGATATTTCGCTTCGTCGAGATCGCCCTGCGCGTCGACGGGCACCACGTCGATCTGCGCGCCGAACCGGCGTAGCGCGACCCACGGCGCGACGTTCGCTTCGTGATCCGCCGCGGTCACGACGATCCGATCCCCGCGACCGAAACTCGGTGCGAGGAGTCGCGCGAGCGAGAACGCGATCGAGGTGGCGTTCGCGCCGATGCCGACGCGCGCGACGTCGGTTCCGAGTAACGTCGCGATCTCGGTCTTCGCCTCGTCGACGAGCGCGCTCGCGGCGCGCGTTCGCGTGAAGAGCGCGCCCTTCTGCGCGTTGTCGAAGCCGAGATAGCGCGCCATCCGATCGAGCGCGAGATCGGGGAGTTGGGCGCCGGCGGCGTTATCCACGAGGATCCGTCCCTCGGCCGCCGCCGCGACGACGGCGGGGAAGCGTTCCGCGTTCACGAGGCCACGCTCGCGCGAGCCGACGCGGCCTCGAGCGCGCGATACGCGCGCGACGCGACGGGCGCGCCGAGCACGCCTTCGATGAAGCGCGTCGCGTCGCGCACGAGGTCGAGATCGACGCCCGTTTCGATACCCATGCCGTGGAGGAGATAGAGCAGGTCTTCCGTCGCGAGATTCCCCGTCGCGCCCGGGGCGAACGGACATCCGCCCGTGCCGCCGCTCGCGCTGTCGAAGATCGAGACGCGCATGCGGAGCGCGGCGAGGACGTTCGCGAGCGCGGTTCCGCGCGTATCGTGAAAGTGCATCGCGAGGCGTTCGACGGGCATCTCGGATTGCAGTGCGCCCGCGACCGCGGTCACGCCGTTCGGCGTGGCGACGCCGATCGTGTCGCCGATCGAGATCTCGTCGACGCCGAGTTCGGCGAAAGCGCTCGCGACGCGCACGACGGCTTCGACCGGAACGTCGCCCTCGAACGGACACCCGAACGCGGTCGACACGTACCCGCGCACCCACATGTCCTCGGCACGCGCGGCTTTGACCACCTCGCGAAACGTCGCGAGCGAATCGGCGACCGTCATGTTGATGTTGCGCTTCGAAAACGTCTCCGAGGCCGCGCCGAACACGGCGATCTCGCGCACGCCGGCCGCGCTCGCCCGCGCGAAGCCGCGCATGTTGGGGACCAAACAAACGTAGGCGACGCCCGGACGCCGCGCGATGCCGGCGAACACGGCTTCGGCGTCGGTGAGCTGCGGGATCGCGTTCGGGCGCACGAACGACGTCGTCTCGACGAGCGGCAATCCGCTTCTCGAGAGGAGGTCGACGTATCGGATCTTGTCCGCCGTCGGGACGAGCGCCGATTCGTTCTGCAGCCCGTCGCGCGGTCCCATCTCGCAGACTTTCACGCGCTCGGGCAACGGGCCGAGCGAAGGATCGTCGATCATTCCAACTCCACGAGGATCGCGCCGCCACGGACGACCGAGCCCGGTTCTACGTTCACGCTGCGCACGACCCCGGCGCGCGTCGCTTCGATGCGATGTTCCATCTTCATCGCTTCGAGCACGACGAGCAAATCGCGTGCCGCGACCGTGTCTCCCGGACGCACGCGCGCGTCGAGGACGGTCCCGGGCATCGGCGCGACGATCGCGCCGCCGCCGCCCGTCTCCGCCGCCGCGGCGTCGCGTTCGATCGCGACGTCCGTCGCGAAGCGGTACGTGCGGCCGTCGGCGATCGCGGTGACGTCGGCCGGTCCGATCGAAACGGTCGCGCCCGTCCGGCGCCCGTCGCGTACGAGCGCGACGTGATCCCCGGCGCGCTCGAACCGCGCGACGCCCTCGAGGTCCCCCGCGAATTCCCACGCGTCCGGTTCGCGCGCGCGCGAAGCGACGACGGCGTACGTCCGCGTCGCACCGCGCAGACGGAACGCGCGGCCCACGTCGCAGAGTCGCCACGACGCGGGCGTCGCTAGGAGCGCGCCGATCGCGAGCGCGACGACCTCGCTCGGTTCGGATTCCGCATCGCGCGCGAGCGCGTCCGCGCGGACTTCGAGAAACGCGGTCGTCGCCTCGCCGTCGCGAAAGCTTCGGTCCCGAACGATCGCGGCGAGGAGCGGCAAGTTCGTCGGAACGCCGGTCACGACGAAGCTCTCGAGACCCACGGTGAGGCGCGCGAGCGCGGTCGCCCGATCGGGGCCGAAGGCGATGAGTTTCGCGAGCAGCGAATCGTAGTGGACCGTGATCTCGTCGCCGCCGCGGAAGCCCGCGTCGAGGCGGAGATGCGGGCCCGCGGGCGGTTCGAAGCGCGCGATCCTGCCGATCGCGGGAAGCCCGGTTGCGGGGTCTTCGGCGTTCACGCGCGCTTCGATCGCCCAGCCCCGCGGCGCGACGTCGGCCTGCGCGAACGGGATCGGCTCGCCGCGCGCGATCGCGAGTTGGAGCGCGACGAGATCGACGCCGAACGCGAGCTCGGTCACCGGATGTTCGACCTGCAAGCGCGCGTTGAGTTCCAGAAAGTAGAACGCACCGTCGCGATCGAGTAAGAATTCGACCGTCCCGGCGTTCGTGTAGCCCACGGATCGCGCGATGGCGATCGCCGCTTCGCCCATCCGCGCGCGCGAGTCGGGATCGAGCGCGGGCGACGGCGCTTCCTCGACGAGTTTTTGGCGACGGCGTTGGACCGAACAATCGCGTTCGCCGAGATGGATCGTCGTCCCGAAGCGATCGCCGAGGATCTGGAACTCGACGTGCCGAGGTGCCTCGACGAATCGTTCGAGCAGCATCGCATCGTCGCCGAACGCCGCGCGCGCTTCGCGACGCGCGGCCGCGAGCGCGTCGTCGAACTCGGCGAGATCGTGCACGATCCGTATGCCGCGCCCGCCGCCTCCCGCGCTCGCCTTGATCGCGAGCGGGACGCCGAGCGCCTCGGCCGCCGCGCGGAGCGCGCCGTCGGCCTGATCGTCGCCGTCGTAGCCGGGGACGACCGGAACCCCGATCGCACGCGCGTGGCGTTTCGCCGCGCGCTTGTCGCCGAGCGCGGCGATCGCGTCCGGCGACGGGCCGACGAAGGTGAGGCCGGCGTCGCCGACCGCTCGCGCGAACGACGCGCGCTCGGAGAGAAAGCCGTAGCCGGGATGCACGGCGTCGGCGCGTAGCGCGCGCGCCGCCGCGAGGATCCGCTCGGGATCCAGATACGATTCGGCGGCCGGGCTCGGCCCGAGGTACGCCGCGTCGTCCATTGCGGCGACGTGCGCGGCGTCGCGATCGGCGTCGGAGTAGACGCCGAGCGGCACGATGCCGGCGGCGCGCGCGGCGCGTGCGATGCGGATGGCGATCTCGCCGCGATTGGCGACGAGCAGGCGTCCGAAGTGCGGCACGCTTGCCTCGAGCGGCGTCATGTCGCTCGGCTTCAGCGCATCTTCGTGCGTGTCCTTACGTTTCTACCCCGCTTCGCGTGGTAGAAATTCGAGCGATGGAGCGCCGCGCCGCGCGG
>CAZZXB010000056.1:0-18022 GCA_964658025.1 uncultured Janthinobacterium sp. | reverse complement strand
GATCGCGTGCCGATCGATCCCGTCGCCGAGGCGGTCGCCCGAGCGGCCGGGGACGATCCGGCAGCGTACGCGCGCGACGGCGGCGAGGATTTCGAACTCCTCGTCGCCGTCGCACCGCGCGCCTTCGAGCACCTCTCTCGCGCCTTCGCGCGCCGTTTCGGTCGCCCGCTGCTCCGAATCGGGACGCTCGAGGAAGGGTCCGAGATGCGGATCGCGTCGCCCGAGCCCGAGGCGTTCGAGGCGCTCGTCCCCGCCGGATTCGATCATTTGCGCGGCGCGGTGTAACCGGTCGCCCGTGCGGCCGAAAACCGAAGTGTGATCAGTTCAGCGCCCGATATCTCCGGTCGCCGAAAAGCGGCCCCGCATCCCGGCCCCGACATCAAACGCGAGTATCTCGATCCGATCGGGTTCGATGCGGTCGCCCTCGCGGCGCAGATGCATATGGACGCGACGCGCTTGGAAAACATGCTCGCGGGCGAGGCGCCGATCGACGTCGATGCGGCCGTCCGTCTCGGCCGCTCGCTCCAACTCAATCCGAAGATCATCATGGAACGCCAACTGGCGCACGACTTCGCGGTGTCGCGTGCCGACGACGAACTCGAAAATCTTCCGGTTCTCGAAAACGACGGCCGCTTCACGTTCCCCGAGACCGGCTTCCTTTCGGGGTGCCTGACGGGGTTGCGCCAATCCTGGGGCTACGGCGAGGTGCGACCCGAGACGCTCGGATTTTTCGCCGACGCGCAAGGGGCGAACGACGATCCGCGCGCGCGGATGTATCCGATCGACTACGGCTCGCGGATCCGCGTGTTCGATACCGACGGCTCGACGCTGTGGGTCGGGATGGTCCTCGAGCGGCTCGAGGGCGGACCGCTCTTACCGTTCGTGCGGTCGTCCGACTGGATCGAGTGGTTCGTGAACCGCCTCCGCGCGGATTTCGTCCCGGCCTAAACCGTTCTCGGTCGTCGCGAGGCGGTTCGGCCGAGCCGGGTTCAGCGTGGGGCGACGACGATCGCCGCGGCGTCTTCGTGGAGTGCGGGGCCGCAATCGAGGATCGCGTCGCGACGTCCGGGGCGAGAGCGAACGTCGAAAACGACGAGCAGCGCGCGATCGGCGACGGCGACGCGGCATGCGGCCGGCGGATCGTCCGCGGGGACGCTCCGGACCCGCGCGTCCGGAAGGACCGCGCGCAGATCGTTCGCCGGTCGGCCGGCGACGTCGACCGCCGAGGGCTCGCGAGCGAGGAGCCACGCGTACGTCGCCGAGCCGTCCCGCGCGTCGAAGGTCGCGGCCCGAGCATTCGGGTCCGGGCGGGCGCACCCCGCAAAGGCGACGACCGAGAGCGCCGAGGCGAGCGCCGCGAGGCGCGTCGCCCGAAAGAGGAGGGTTAGCCCGCGCGCTTCACGCGGCGCGAGCGCAGGCACTGCGTGCAGACCTTCATCGTCAACCGCGTGCCGCGGTCTTCGACCCGGACGGGCTGGAGGTTCGGCAACCAGCGACGCTTCGTCTTGTTCATGGCGTGGCTCACGTTGTTGCCCGCCATCGGGCCTTTCCCACATACGTCGCAGCGCTTGGCCATCGAAATCTATCCCGTCCTCGTAAACGCAAGGGGCGTCACGGGCACGGAGCCCGGCGCAACTTTCGGAGTGTATCACGGCTTCCGGCGCCCGTGCAACCGAAAACCTCCGTCGGAGGGAACGGTCGAAGGGCCAGATAATGCGATTCGGCGTCGCCACCGTGCGATTGCCAACGATTGCGAGACTCTTTTTGAACGGCCGAATTCCGCGTATCGCGGTCGACGCGATGGGCGGGGATCACGCTCCCGAAGAAATCGTCGCCGGCGTCTGCGGTGCGGCTCGCGAGGGGCTCGGGCACATGTTGCTCGTCGGCGACCGCACCCGGCTCGAGCCGCTGTTGCGCCAGCCGGGGGGGAGCGCCGTCGAGATCGTCCACGCGCCGGGCGCGATCGCGATGGACGCGCCGCCGTCGGCCGCGATCCGCGGCTGCGAGACGACGTCGCTCGGAGCCGCGATCGAACTCGTGCGCGACCGCAAGGCCGACGCCGTCGTCTCCGCGGGGAACAGCGGCGCGTTCCTCGCGATCGCGCTGATCCGCTTGCGCGCGATCGAGGGCGTCGCCCGCCCGGCGATCGCGGTCGTCTTCCCCGCGCGCGACGGCCCCGTCGTCGTCCTCGACAGCGGCGCGAACGTCGATTGTCGGCCGGAGTGGCTCGCGCAGTTCGGCGTGATGGGCAGCGCGTACGCGCGCGCCGTGCTCGGGATCGCGTCGCCGCGCGTCGGCATCGTCTCGGTCGGAGAAGAGCGCGTGAAGGGCAACGCGCAGACGATCGAGGCGGCCCGCCTCTTGGAACTCGCGCCGATCGATTTCATCGGCAACGTCGAGGGCAAGGACGTCTTCAGTAACGGCGCCGACGTCTTCGTGACCGACGGGTTCGTCGGGAACGTGATGCTCAAGCTCGCCGAAGGTGCGGCGTCGCTCATCGGCCACATCGTCGTCGACGAACTCGGCCGCGGGAATCCCATCGAGAAACTCGGCGCGTTGCTCGCGCGTCCGGCGCTGCGTCGCGTGCGTAAGAAGTTGAGTTACGAAGCGTACGGCGGCGCGCCGTTACTCGGTTTGCGCGGCAACTGCATCGTCGCGCACGGTCGGGCGAATCGCGAGGCGATCGAGAGCGCGATCCGCGCCGCCGTCGCCGAGGTGCGCGAGGACGTCGTCGGACGGATCGAACGACTCGTCGCACCGGATGCGACCGTCGCGGTAGGCGAGGCGACGAAAGCCTGATGCCCCGCCCGTCGGGCGGCATCTACGTCCATCTCCCGTTCTGTCCGTACGTCTGTCCGTATTGCGATTTCGCGAAGTGGCCGCTGCGCGCGACGCAGGCGATTCGCTATCTCGGCGCGCTCGAATGCGAGATGCGCGCGGCGGAACCGCTCGCGGCGGCGACGCTCTTCTTCGGGGGCGGCACGCCGAACACGTACGAACCGCGGGCGATCGCGGCGCTCGTGCGCCTCGTCCGCGAGCGCTTCGCGCTCCCGCTCGGCGCGGAGGCGACGATCGAGATGAACCCCGATCGCGCCCTGTGCGCGCCCGAGATATTCGAAGCGTACGCGACGGCCGGGATCACGCGCATCTCGTTCGGCGTGCAGTCGTTCGTGCCCGAGGAGATCGCCGTCCTCGGCCGCCGCCATACGCCCGCGGACGTCGCGTTCGCGTTCGCCGCGGCGCGCCGCGCCGGGATCGCCGATCTCTCGCTCGATCTCATCTTCGGCACGCCGGGCCAGACGCCGGAATCGCTCGACCGCTCGCTCGACGCGGCGCTCGCGCTCGAGCCGACGCACGTCTCGACGTACGGGCTCACGATCGAAGACGGCACGCCGTACGCCGCGTGGTTCGCGCGCGAACCGCGGGCGTTCGCGACGAACGACGCCGAGGCCGAACTCTTCGAACGCGCGATCGCGAGGCTCGTCCCCGCGGGCTTCGAGCAGTACGAAATCAGTAACTTCGCGCGGGACGGCAAGCGCTGCGCGCACAACGCGAATTATTGGGCGAACGGCGAGTATCTCGGATTCGGCGTCGGCGCGGCGTCCTACCGCGGCGGCGTCCGCGCGACGCATACGCGCGATCTCGAAGCCTACTGCGCCGCCGCCGAGACGGACCGTCCGATCCCGGGCGATTCCGAGCGGCTCGAAGGTGCGGCGCGCCTGGGAGAAGCGGTGATGCTCGCGCTTCGGACCGCGGAGGGGGTGGATACGGGCGCCTTCGCGGAACGGTATCGCGTTGACTTTCACCGCTTCTACGCACCGATACTGGCCGAGATGGACGCGACGGGGACGCTCGACGTGACGCCCTCGCACGTCCGTCTGACCCCGCGCGGACGCTTCGTCGCGAACGACGTCTGCGGTGCGTTCGTGACGTTCGCGGGTTGACGGTCGTGCCGCGGACGATCCTGCGCATCTTTTTCATGATCGTCTTCGCCGTGACGGGGTATCTGCTCGGCCGCGAAGCGTACGTCCATCTCATCTCGCTCCACGTCGCGAGTCCGGGGTGGCTGATCGCGCTCACGATCGCGACGCCCGTCGCGGGCGCCGTCGCCGGCCTCTTCGTCGCGCCGTACGCGCAGGCGATCTTCGAGGGCGAACTCACGTCGGTCGAGGGCGTGCTCGAAACGCTCGAGCCCGCGCAGGTGACGGGCGGCGTGATCGGACTCATCGCCGGTCTCGCGGTCGCATTCTTACTGAAGAGTCTGTCGTTCGAGGTGATCGCGAACGCGGGCGTCGCGGGACTCTACGTCGCCAACGTCGCCTACATCCTCGTGAGCATCTTCGCCGCGTTTCTCGGCGCGCGCGTCGGCGCGAAGCAACGACTGGGACGCGAGTCGGGATCGCCCGCGGCGACGGGTTCCGCGACGCGCGCGACCGCGAAGCTCATCGATACGTCGGTCATCGTCGACGGTCGGATCGTCGAGATCGTCGAGAGCGGATTTCTCGAAGGTCCGCTCGTCGTGCCGCGCTTCGTCTTGCGCGAACTGCAGACGATCGCCGATTCCGCCGATCCGATGAAGCGGACGCGCGGCCGACGCGGGCTCGACGTGCTCTCGAAGTTGCAAGACGCGGTCGAACTCGAGATCAGCGAACGCGATTACGACGACGCGCACGGCGTCGATGCGAAGCTCGTCCGTCTCGCGCGCGAATCGGGCGGGAAGATCGTCACGAACGATTACAACCTCAATCGCGTCGCGCACGTCGAGGGCGTGAGCGTCCTCAACATCAACGAACTCGCGGGCGCGGTCCGGCCCGTCGTCCTCCCGGGAGAAGAACTCCACGTCGCGATCGTGCGCGACGGAAAGGAAGCGCATCAAGGCGTCGGCTATCTCGAGGACGGCACGATGATCGTCGTGGAGAACGGACGCCGGCTGATCGGCGAGGACGCCGACGTGCAGGTGACGAGCGTGTTGCAGACCGTCGCCGGGCGGATGATCTTCGCGAAGGTCCGGCGTGCCCAGCCGGTTTCGAACGCGTGACGTTCGCGGCGATCGTCGTCGCGGCGGGGCGCGGCGTGCGCTTCGGGCGTCCCAAGCAATTCGTCGAGATCGCGGGCCGCCCGCTCGTCGCGTGGTCGCTCGCGACGTTCGGAGCGATGTCCGAACTCGGCGCGCTCGTGATCGCGACCGAAGCCGAATACGTCGCGGACATGGAGGCGCTCGCGCGCGCGCACGCGCCGCGTCTGGGCGCGATCGTGGTCCGCGGCGGCGCGACGCGTCAGGCGAGCGTCGAGAACGCGCTCGCCGCGGTGCCGTCGCATTGCGACGCCGCGTTCGTCCACGACGGCGCGCGGCCGCTCGTGCTCGCCGAGGACGTGCGCGCGGGGATGGCCGCGACCGAAGCCGGGGTCGGCGCGGTGCTCGCGGCGCCGGTCATCGATACGATCAAGGTCGCGACCGCGGACGGACGCAGCGTCGCGCGGACGCTTCGGCGCGCCGAACTCTGGGCCGCGCAGACGCCGCAGTTCGGCACCCTCGCCGACCTGCGCGCGGCGCACGAGCGCGCGCGCCGCGAGGGCCTCGACGCGACGGACGACGCGATGGTGCTCGAAGCGGCGGGCGTGCGCGTCGCGATCGTGCGCGCGAGCGCCGAGAATTTCAAGGTAACGCTCGCGAGCGATCGGGTCCTCGCCGAAACGATCCTGCGCGAACGCGCCGCCGCGCGTGCCGACGCGGACTCCGATGCGAACGCGAGTCCGACCGCGAGCGCGCGATGAGCGCGCGCGTGCGGGTCGGCCACGGCTTCGACGCGCACCGGCTCGTCGAGGGCCGGCCCTTCGTCCTCGGCGGCGTCACGGTCCCGTACCCGCGCGGACCGCTCGGTCACTCCGACGCCGACGTGCTCGCGCACGCGCTCTCCGACGCCCTGCTCGGCGCCTGCGCGCTCGGGGATCTCGGCAAGCATTTTCCCGATAGCGACGCACGTTGGAAGGGCGCGGATTCGATGCGCCTGCTCGAAGCGTGCGCGGAGATGATCCGCGAGGCGGGCTTCGAGATCGCGAACGTCGACGTCACGGTCGTCGTCGAGGCGCCGAAGCTCGCACCGCACATCGCGGCGATGCGCGCATCGGTTTGCGCCGTCCTCGGGTTGGGAGTCGATGCGGTGAGCGTGAAGGCGAAAACGAGCGAGGGCATGGGTTACACGGGCGACGGCAGCGGCATCGCCGCGTACGCGGTCGCCCTGCTGGAGCGCCGCGCCGATGGATGACTCCGCCCGGACGTCGTACGCCGAGCGCCTCGCCGATGCGATGCAGCGCCACGCGTTATTGGAACGTCCCGCGCCCGCGGCGGCGCTGCGCTGGGTCGAGACGTTCGTCGAAGCTTACGGCGACGCGCGCCCGATCGAGGAGGCGCTCCGGATCGTCGCCGCACTCCGCGAGGAAGCCACGATCGTCCCCGCGCTCGACCTCGAACGCCTGCGCAACCGGCAGGTGCTGTTCTTTCTCGACACCGTGAGCCAATACGTCGACGATCAGCCCGAACTCCGCGGCCTGCCGCTCGAAAGCGATCTCGCGGAGATCGCGCGCGAATTCGGGCTCGCGACCGAGGACGCGCTGTGGGCCGTCCGCGTCGCGCTCACGGGCGAATCGGCGGGGCCGCCGCTCGACCTGCTCTTCCCGCTCTTGGGCCACGATCGGATCATGATCCGCATCGGGGCGATCTCCGCGCACGTACTGCACGGTCGCGGACTCGAACCCATCAAGTACGGGCCGGGCGGGGTGCCGTTCAAAACGCTCGAAGGCACCCAACCGTCGTGAGCCTCTTCAGCGATATCGCAGCCGATCTCCGCGTCCCGGTCGAACGCGATCCCGCCGCGCGCGGCATCCTCGACGTCGTGCTGTCGTATCCGGGTTTTCACGCGATCACGGCGCACCGCGTGATCCACCTCTTGTGGAACGCCAACGTGCCGCTCTTGCCGCGCTTTCTCTCGAACCTCGTGCGCTTCGCGACGGGGATCGAGATCCACCCGGCGGCGCGGATCGGCAAGCGCTTCTTCATCGATCACGGGATGGGCGTGCTCATCGGCGAGACGGTCGAGATCGGCGACGACGTGACGTTATATAAGGGCGTGACGCTCGGCGGAACGAGCCTCGGCGGCGGGAAGCGCCATCCGACGGTCGGCGACAACGTCGTGATCGGCACGAACGCCTCGGTGCTCGGGGCGATCCTCGTCGGCGACGGGGCGCGCGTCGGTGCCGGCTCGGTCGTCGTACGCGACGTGCCGCCGAACGCGACCGTCGTCGGCATCCCGGGTCGCGTGGTGTTACTCGACGGCAAACCCGTCGCCCAGCCGACGCCGCGCCCCGCGCTCGTCGACATGCCCGATCCGCAGGCCGCACTCGTCGCGCAACTCGTCGATCGCATCGACGCGCTCGAGATGCGCCTCTCCGAATTCGGCGCCGACGCCGCGACGCGCGATGTCCCTTCGCCTCTATAACACGCGGACGCGCGCGGTCGAACCGTTCGCGCCGCTCGATCCCGCGGCCGTGCGCATCTACGTCTGCGGGCTCACGCCCTCGGCGGAAGCGCACCTCGGCCACGCGCGCTCGTTTTTGTTCTTCGACGTGTTACGACGCTATCTCGCGCATCTCGGCTATCGCGTGACGTTCGTCCGCAACGTCACGGACATCGACGATCGCAGTATCGCGGCGGCGCGTGCGCGCGGCGTCTCGTTCGGCGAGATCGTCGCGGAATTCGACGCGAACTTCAAGCGCTCGATGGAACGCCTGCACGTGCTCGAGCCCGATCGCGAGCCCTATGCGACGCACTACGTCGACGAGATCGTCGCGACGATCGCGAAGCTCGTCGAGTCGGAGCACGCGTACGCGGGCGCCGACGGCGTGTACTTTTCGGTGTCGTCGTTCCCGCGTTACGGCGCCCTTTCGGGACGCAACACGGACGAACTCTTGATCGGCGCGCGCATCGCGCCGGGTGAGGACAAGCGCGATCCGCTCGATTTCGCGCTCTGGAAATTCGCGAAGCCGGGCGAGCCGTCGTGGCCATCGCCTTGGGGCGACGGCCGACCGGGCTGGCACATCGAATGCTCGGCGATGTCGCACGCGTTACTCGGCGAGCCGTTCGACATCCACGGCGGCGGGTTCGACCTCATCTTTCCGCACCACGAGAACGAGATCGCGCAGAGCGAATCGCTCTGGGCCGCTCCGATGGCCAACGTGTGGATGCACGGCGGTCTCTTGCAATTCGACGGTCGCAAGATGTCGAAATCGCTCGGCAACTTCGAACCGCTCTCGGCGTTACTCGATCGACACGATCCGCAGGCGATCCGTCTGCTCTTCCTGCAGACCGGATATCGTAAACCGATGAACTTCACGGAGAGTTCGATCGACGGCGCGACGGGCGGCCTGCGGCGTCTCCTCGCGGCGTACGACGCGCTGCGCGCCGCGCCGCCGACCGACGGCGATCGCGCCGCGGCGGACGCCGCGATCGCGCCGTATCGCGAGCGGTTCTTCGGCGCGCTCGACGACGACATGAACACCTCGGGTGCCGTCTCCGTGCTCTTCGATCTCGCGGCGGCATCGAAGCGGACGATCGAGCTCGGCGCGGCGAGCGTCGCGGCCGCGTTCGCGCACGAAGCGCTGACCGTCCTCGGTCTCTCGCCGGTCGAACGCGCGAAGCCGCAGGCCGCGACGCAGCGCGAACGCGAGCTCGTGACGGCCGGCGGCAAGGCGATGTGGGTGCGCGGTCCGGAGACGGGCGACGCGAGTTTGCCCGCGGATTTCGCGTCGCGACTCGGCGCGAAGCTCGATGCGCGCGTCTCGCTCAACGGCGAGACGTCGAGCGAAGCGATCGCGCTCGCGATCCTCGCGCGGGCCGACGCGAAAGAACGCAAGGATTTCGCGCTCGCCGACGAGATCCGCGGGGCGCTCTCCGCCTCCGGCATCGTGCTCGAAGACGCGAAGGGAGGCGTCGCGTGGAGCGTCGTCGGCTAGGGTCGAGTCGCGGCCCCGGGCGAAAGGAACTCGATCTCGACGACGTGATCTACGGCGTCCATGCCGTGGAAGAAGCGCTCGTCGCGGGCGAATCGCTCAAGCGCCTCCACGTCGGCGACGAGCGCAAGCGCGACCCGGCGCTACGGAAATTACTCGACGACGCGAAAACCGCGGGGATCGCGGTCCGCTACGAGAGCCGATCGTTCTTCTCGCAATTTCCGTATCGCGCGCATCAGAGCGTCGTCGCCTTCGGCGTCCCGTTCGCGTACCGCTCGCTCGACGAGGCGATCGCATCGCGTCCGCCCGGACAGACGCTCTTCGTCGTCCTCGATCACATCACGGATCCGCACAATGCGGGCGCGATCATCCGCGCCGCCGAGTGCGCGGGCGCGACGGCGGTCGTCATCCCGGAACGCCGCGCGGCGGGCGTCAACGCGACCGTCCGCAAATCGTCGGCGGGCGCGACCGCGCACGTGCCGATCTGTCGCGTCTCCAACGTCGCGGGGGCGCTGCGCGCGATGAAGAAGGCGGGCGTCTGGACCGCGGGCGCGGCGTTCGGCGAGGGTTCGATGGAATACACCGACGCCGATCTCGCGGGCGACGTCGCGATCGTCATCGGCGCGGAGGGCGACGGCATCTCGAGCGTCGTCCGCAAGGAGTGCGATTTTCTCATACGGATTCCGATGTTCGGTTCGCTCGATTCGCTCAACGCCTCCGTCGCCGCGGGCATTCTGTTATTCGAAGCGAGGCGTCAGCGCCGCGCCGCGTCGTGAGCGCGCGGACGTCGCATCGCGACGGCGGGCGATCGGCGTCGGCGACGGGGCGCCCGACCGCGGCGATCTCGCGCGCGGTCGCCTTCTCGCTCGCGCTCGCGTGGGCGTTCGTTTCGCTCCTCGCGCCGACACGTGCCGCGGGGCGGACGCTGAAACTCGGCGCGGATCTCCCGCTCTCGGGGATCGAGGGCGAGAGCGCGATCCCGGCCCGCAACGGGATCGTGCTCGCCGTCGAAGCGGAGGATCGGCGCGGATTTCCCGGCGGCGTGACGGTCGCGCTCGACGATCGCGACGATAGCGTTCAAGGCAAACACGATCCCGCGCAAGGGGCGCAGAACGTGCGCGAGTTCGCCGCCGACGACGACGTGTTCGCGGTCGTCGGACCGATGAATTCGAGCGTCGCCGCGGCCGAGATCCCGCTCGCGCACGCGGCGGGTCTCGCGCTCGTCTCGGTCGCGGCTTCCGCGACCGCGCTGACCGCCCCGGACGCGCGCGCCGCGGGCTCGCCGACGTTCTTCCGCGTCTGCGCGTCCGACGACCGTGCGGGGACGGCGGCGGCGCGTTTCGCCCGCCGCGATCTCCACGTCGCGCGCGCCGCGGTCGTGGACGACGGCGAATCCTACGGCACGGGCATCGCGGACGTCTTCGCGGTCGAGTTCGCGCGGGAAGGCGGCCGCATCGTCGCGCGCGAGCGCGTCGACGGCGCGTCGCCCGACGACCGCGCGTTGCTCACGAAGATCGCGAGCGAACGGCCGGACGCGCTCTTTTTCGGCGGTCTCGTGGGAACCGGCGGTGGGATCGTGCGCCGTCAGATGGCCGACGCGGGACTCGGCGCGCTCCCGTATCTCGGCGGCGACGGCCTGGCGAGCCCCCAGTTCGTCCCGCTCGCCGGACCGGGGGCCGACGGTACCTACTACACCCAGCTCGCTCCCGACGTCGACCGTCTGCCCGCGGCCCGCGCGTTCCGGGCGTCGTACCGCGCGAGGTTCGGAAGCGACCCCGGAACGTTCGGAGCCGCGGGGTTCGCGGCGGCCCGGGTCGCCCTCGAGGCGCTCCGTCGCTCCCTGGCGCGCGGCGTGCCGTCGGGGGCGCCGGATCGTGGAGAGATCGTGCGCCTCATCGCCTCCGGCCGGCTCGCGGTCACGCCGATCGGCCCGATTTCGTTCGATGCTCGTGGCGATCTGCGCGACCCGTCGGTCGAAATCTACCGAATCTCGGGCGGTCGGCCCCGATTCGTTCGAATCTCCGACGCACGGCGTCGAATCTCGGGGCGTCCGCTTCGATGAGCGCGAGATTACCGTCCGGGTTAAATCCTTGACGCTCTTGCAGGACACTCCTATACTCTTTAGGATGCGGACGGCTCGATGGGCTGCGGCCTGCGATTTCGTCCCCACGGTGCTTAGGAGAGAATGATGGCCCTTGCGCAAAGCGCGCCCGACGGGCTCGATTATCACGATCGACCCGACGAAGACCTCGTATCCGCAGCCAAAACGGGCGATAACCTCGCGATGGAATTCTTGCTCAACAAATACAAGAATTTCGTCCGGATCAAAGCCAAGAGTTATTTCCTCATCGGCGCCGATCGCGAAGATATCATCCAAGAGGGCATGATCGGTCTCTACAAGGCCGTCCGCGATTTCAAGGCCGACAAACTTTCGAGTTTCCGGGCGTTCGCCGAACTCTGTATCACGCGTCAGATCATCACCGCGATCAAGACCGCGACGCGCCAGAAGCACATCCCGCTCAATCAGTACATCTCGCTCAACAAGCCGATCTACGACGAGGACAGCGAGCGAACGCTGCTCGACGTCATGGCGTCCCAGAAGACCTCCGATCCCGAAGAGCTCGTGATCAATCAGGAAGTCTCCGAGGACATCAAGGAGCGCATCCAGGAGAACCTCTCCGACCTCGAATCGCAGGTGCTCCTCTCGTACCTCGAAGGCAAGAGCTATCAGGAGATGGCGCGCGATCTCAATCGCCACGTGAAGTCGATCGACAACGCGCTCCAGCGCGTCAAGCGGAAGATCGAGAAGAACCTCGCGGAGATCGAGCTGCCGTAGCGCGGTCGCGTCCGCGAAACGGGCGGCGTCCGCGCGAGCGGGCGCCGTTCTCGCGTCCCGCCGGTCGCGGCGGTCTTCGCGAGGAGGCTTCGAACGCGCGCGGGCGCGCGAGAATCTCGCATCGGTACCGCATGCGACCGGCAGAGGTCGGCGCGCCGCGCGCAGAACGTGCTGCACCGCGTCCGGCCGACGTAGCTCAGTTGGTAGAGCAGCGGTTTTGTAAACCGCCGGTCATCGGTTCGAGTCCGATCGTCGGCTCCGCTTTCGTTTCGTACGGGGACAGGACCCGAGCGACGTTCGCGATAACCCAAGGCGGTCGACACCGTGGGTAGGTGGCCGAGTGGTTAAAGGCGACAGACTGTAAATCTGTTCTGCTCCGCAGTACGGGGGTTCGAATCCCTCCCTGCCCACCAGAAGTCGACGCGGGCGTTGCATAATGGTAATGCCCTTGCCTTCCAAGCAAGAGTCGCGGGTTCGATTCCCGCCGCCCGCTCCACATCTCCGCTTTCGAATCCGACGGCGCGCGCGATCGTGCGGGCTCGCGGAGAAAGGATTTCGTCGGCCTCCGCGCCGCGAACGAAAACACATGGCCGCAAAACGTAAGTACGCCCCGCCCAAAAAGAGCCTCGACCGTCCGTGGTCGGAGCTGACCAAGGCCGAACGGAATCGGATCTACACGAAGGCGCTCTACGCGTTCACGCGCGGCGAAGGTCCGAACCCCGATTCGAGCACGGCGTTCGCGCGTGCGAGAGCCGAGGCCGAAGCCTCGGGCTAAAACGCCGACGGCGCGCCCGCGATCCGCTCCGGGACGTTAGCGCCGGAGGGCGCTTTCGTCCGCGACTCGAAACGTCGGCGCGCGCCCTTGTAGCTCAGTGGTAGAGCACGTCATTGGTAATGACGAGGTCGTGGGTTCAATCCCCACCGAGGGCTCCAGCGTCTCGCCCCGCGCGGCGAGAGCCGTGGCTCCGGCCGCCGGGAGGGGGCTCGAATGTCCGAGCATCACCGTCATCGCCGCGACGATTTTTTGGTGTTCGCGCTCTTGACCGAGCGTTCGGTGAAGCCGAAGTCGCCTCCGCGACCGGCCCGATCGATCGAGTCCGCGTGCGTCGCGGCGATCGTCATCGTCCTCGTGCCGTTCGTTCTGATGCTCGTGTTCCGAGCTCGCTGACCCGGCCTTTCGTCGCGGACGCGCGTATCGGAGGTCTCGCACGAGACTCGGATCCGAAGGCGGCCCTTCGCCGCGGTCGACTTCCGTCGCACGTCCTCTTCGCCGCGCGATCGCCGATTCGGAGGTCGCCGTGCGTGAGGGCTCCTGCGTCGGTCGAGATCGAGCCGACGCGCGGTCGCGCGGTCCGTCGACACCGGAGCGAATGGAGCGTCGCACGTCTCGCCGACCGTACGTCGACCTCACCCGACGCCGCGATCGGTACGCTGCGGGCGCCCGTACCGTCGGAGCATCGAGGGCCTCGTCGCCGCACGATTCTAGGCGATTCCGAGCACGCCGCCGGCGGCCGTCAGTGGTGCAAGAACATTCCGATCGCGACGATGACGAGCGCGACGAGCGCGAGGTTCGTCATCCAGAGGATGCCCGAATGCCGCCGCCGCGGTCGTACGGATGCGCGCGGATCCGGCCCGCGCGTCGAGACGGCGCGATGCGTCTCGGTCGCGGTCTTCACGAGCGCCGCATAGCGGTGCGCAGGGCGACGGCGACGCGCACCGAGTTCGTCTTCGGTCGGGACCGAAGCGAACGTTTCGCGCGGGGCACGTCGTAGCCGAACGTCGTCGCTCATCCCCGCATCTTACGCGATTCGCGCTTGCGTTGCTATCCCAAATTCCAGCGCATCGGACGCTCAGACCGGATCGAACGCGCGCTCGTGGATCATCCGCTCGCTCTGTTCGCGAGCGCGACGGAGCGTCTCCGCCGTCCCGATCTCGGTCCCCGCGGCGACGAGCTTCTCGAGTTCCTCGTCGAAGAATCGCGTGACGTCGGCGGTCGCGTGCATCCCGTGGTCGATGCGTTGCGCGATCATCAAACGGTAGATCCGGTCGGTCGCGAGATCTTCCATGTAGCCGTCGAGCAGGACGGCGCCCTTCCCGTTGATGTAGCCGTTGCGATAGCGGATCACCGTGCGTACGGCGGCGCGCGTGCCGAGTTCGCTGCGCGTTCCGACGCCCGTCACGCTCGGTCGCATATCGGGATGCGCGTCGAAATCGGCGACGAACGAGTCGAGCTGATTCGGTTCGGGAAATTGCGCGACCGCGATCTCGTTCTGGTCGGGATGACCCGTCCACGCACCGTCCATCTTGCAGTTCGCTTCGTTCTTCTTGTCCTGCGCGAGCGACGTCAACGCACGCTCGTTGAGTTCGGCGTTCTCGCGGCTCGGAAAAAGCGCCGTCATCCCGCCGATCGCGAGGAAGCCGTGCTTGTGCGCGATCTGCGGGATGAGCGTCCGCAGATTCTGGAAGAACGGCACGTCGTGCGGGATCGTGTTACGGTCGGGCAAGACCCACGCCGGATCGTCGAGATTGAAGTGGATCAAGCTCGCCATGTAATCCCAGCGGCCGAGGTTGAGACCGATGAGGTGATCGCGCAGATTGTACGCGAACTCCTCGAGCTGGAACGCGAGCGGATGCGATTCGACGAGCGCCATGCACTTGATGTAGTCTTTCGGTTTGCCCTTGTATTCCGCGAGCGTGCCGAAGACGTCGCCCCACCACAGCGCCTCTTCGGCGCTCTCCGACTTCGGGATGTAGATCGCGAGCGGATGCTTCAGTCGTGAAAGATCGAGTTGGTAGACGAGTAACGCGAGATCGAAGAGCGACGCCGACGTCGTCTCGTCGGGGTAGATCCCGGCTTGCGAGAGATGGAGCCCGCGGACGCGCGTGAACTGCACGGTCGTCGACGGCTTGATCGCGACGGTGCCGCCGCGTTTTCTGTCTTCGTAGGAGAGTTCGCCGTAGAGCGACGCGATGACGTTGCCCATACCGTCCAGGAGTTGGTCCCAGCCGTTGGCCATCGAATCTTCGAGATCGAGCATCACGCCCGGCGCGCCGGAGTTGAGCATCTTCACGACGAGCTCGCGATCGTCCGAAGGCCCCGTCATCTGGTTGCGCTGGTCGATGACGAACTGCGGGAGATCGACCCGCCACGGCTGCGTCGTCGCTTCGGAAGGGGGGCCGTAGGTCGGGCGAACGCCGGCGAGCGAGTTCGCGAGCACCGAACGTCGTTTCGCCGCGAGTTCGCGTTGGCGCGGGGCGAACCGCTCGTGGAGCGGACGGTAGAACGCGGCGAATCCCGATGGGAGATCGCGCTCGATCGAAAAGTCGGCCGGTGCGGTATTCATCCGAGGTGACGCGCTCGACGCGAGACTCAAAATCGCTCCAGTACGGGAAAGGTCCGGTGCGTCGTGCGTTCGGCGGACCGGACGTCGATCTTTTCTCGACTTTTGACGGAACCGCAGTCGTTGGGGATGCGGCGGCGAAACACGTTTCGCGGCCTGCGCCCGTAGCTCAACCGGATAGAGCGAGGGACTCCTAAGCCCTAGGTTGGCGGTTCGATTCCGTCCGGGCGCACGACCGCCGCATCGCCGGCACCGCTCACGCGTCGAGTTCCGCCGACGAGACGACCGCGTCGCCATCGCGATCGAACGTGACCTCGAAGGCGATCGGGCGACAACACACGGGGCAATCCTCGACGTACCGTTGCCGGCGGCCGCCGCTCGGGTCGACCGCCACGTAATTCGTCTCGAAGCAGGCCGGGCACGCGTAGGCGGCGTCGCTTTCGAGCGGCATGGCGGCTATCCGCCGCTGAGGTCGACGATCATCTCCGTGACGAACGCGACCGCGAATCCCGTGGCGACCATCGACGTCGCCGTGATCGAGACGCCCGTCTTTTTCAAGACCGACCAGAGTTCGCCGATCACGAACACGAGCGCGCCGATCGCGATCGCGAGGAAGAACACCGAAAGCGTCGGCGACGAGAATTGAAAGCCGACCATCGTGCCGAGAAACGTCGGGCCGCCCGCGACGATCCCCGCGAGCCCGATCTGTTTCCACGACGGGACGACCTTGCCGGCGAGCGGCGCCGCGACCCCGAAGCCCTCGGTCGCGTTGTGCAACGCGAACCCGATCACGAGACCGGCCGCGACCGCGGTCGCGCCCGCCGCCGCCGACGCGCCGATCGCGAGACCTTCGGCGAAGTTGTGCGCGCCGATGCCGATCGCGATCACCGCGGCGAGGACGAGCGGTTTGTCGGAGATCGATTGCGCCGTCCGCTTGACGACCGACGTCGAGAGCGCGCCGAGCCCGACGAGCCCGATGACGAGCCCGCCCGCGAGCGACGCGACGAGCCCGAACGGGAACGGGCCGAGATGTTGATGCCAGGTGGCGATCGCGCGATTGGTCGGGATGATGGCGTTCATCGCGATCTCGATGACGAGATAGACGAGGATCCCGATCGCGAGCGCGTTGAGCAAGCCGATCGTCGACGGTTTCAACTTCTTCGCGCGCGCGATCGGGAGGCCGAGGAAGATCGTCAGTCCGGCGAACGCCCCGAGCGCCGTCGTCGCGCCGAAGGACATCTTCCCGGCTTGCGGAGCGGGCGCGCCGTTGGCGACCGTGTCGTTCGCCGACATCGTCTTCATCATCGTGTCGTACATCGCCGTCGTTTTGTTCGGCGTGCCGAGATAGTGGATCGCCGTGACGAGTCCGGCGGGCATGCCCGCATCGTCCTCGACGTGATCGAGCACGTGACAGTGGATCATCCACGTACCGGGTTGCGCGTTCGCCAAGATCGTCGTGTCGACGCGCTGCCCCGGCCCGAGCATGATCGTGTCTTCGATGTCTTTCGTCGTTAGCGGTTGCGCGTCGCGCGCGATGACGGTCATGTCGTGACCGTGCGTGTGCATGGTGTGAAAATTCTCGGCGGAGATGTTGATCCAGCGGACGCGGATCTTTTCGCCGCGTCGCACGTCGAGCGCGCGCGTCGCGGGGTACTCCTTGCCGTTGAGCGTGAATTCGCTCTCGCCCGTATTATTGACGTACCACGCCGAGATGATCTCGAGATAGTCGCGCGCGGTCACCTCTTCGGGTCGCGGGTGCGTCGGCTTCACGATGATCGCACCGTAGAGACCGGCGTCGAGGACCGCTTTGCGATCGTGCGTGTGATAGATGAACGTCCCGGATTGGTTCGCCGTGAAATCGTATGCGAAGGACCCGTGCGGCGGGACCATCATCTGCGAGGATCCGGGGACGCCGTCCATGTCGGCGGGCGCGTCGTGGATGCCGTGGAGGTGGATCGTGTCCGGAATGTCGAGGTCGTTGCGATAATCGATGACGACGCGATCGCCCTGATCGACGACGAGCGTGGGTCCGGGAACGACGCCGTTATAGGTTTTCGCCATCACGGTGAGTCCGGGCTTGAGCGTCCACGGTGCGGCCCGCGCGACGAGATGGAACGTCTTCGTCTTTCCGCTCACGTCGGGGATCGCCTGATACGTCCCGTCGGCGCGTAGGGCGAGGCGCGATTCGCCGGGGGCGGGCGTCGCTTTCGGGATCGCACCCGTCAGCGGTTGCATCCCGGCGGGCGGAGCGCCGGCCGCTTGCGGCGCGCCTTCGTCGGCGTCGGCGCGTGCGACCGCCCCGAGACTCGCCGCGACGGCGAGGGTGAGGAGCGAGCGAGTCAGGAGTCGAGCGAGAGAGAACACGGCACTCCATGTGTCCAGAATTTAGGAAGACCTAACGGTGGGCTTCGCGACGCCTCACGCGTTTACTTCCTCGCGACCCCGTGATATACTGACGCCGTAAACGGGCTGCGCGTCCGTTTTCTTTATGTCCCGCAGCCCGGAGTTTTTAGGAACGCAAACATGGCGAAAAAAGAGAACCGCGTGATGGTCGTCCTCGCGTGCCAAGAGTGCAAGCGCCGCAACTACAACACGCAGAAGAACAAGCAGAACAACACCGAGCGCCTCGAGCTCTCCAAGTACTGCCGTTTCTGCCGCCGAGCCCGCGCCCACCGCGAGACAAAGTAGCCCGGGCCGGGTACGCTTCCCCTCACCGGTCGAAACCCGTTTGGGAAGCGAGCCCGCAGGCGATGCGTCGGCCGGCACTCGCCGAGCCGATGCCGAAAACCGATCAGCAGAGACGCGGCCGAGCCCGTCTCGAGGAAGCCACGATGGACGT
>CAZZXB010000055.1:9141-18207 GCA_964658025.1 uncultured Janthinobacterium sp. | reverse complement strand
ATGAAACCGAGAGACTTACCGGATCCTTCGGGGGAGATCGATAAGCTGATCGCCGGGATCGCGGACTGGCGGGGCGCGACGTTCGCGCGGCTCCGGAAGATCGTCCGCGCGGCCGATCCGCAGATCGTCGAGGAATTCAAGTGGATGGGCAGCCCGGCGTGGTCGTGCGACGGCCTCATCGCCGTCGGAAACGCCTTTAAGGGCCGGGTGAATCTCACGTTCGCCCATGGGGCGAGCCTCGAAGATCCCGATGAGCTCTTCAATGCGGGCTTCGAAGGCAACGCCCGACGCGTCATCAACGTTTTCGAGCACGATACGATCGACGAGCGCGCGCTGACGGCGCTCGTTCGGTCCGCGATCGCATACAACCGGGCGCACCTGAAGAAGAACGCAAAAAAGCCGATCGCGAATTCCGCGAAGATATTCGAGAAAAAGACGGCGGCGACGAAGACACCTACGCAGACGACGCCCGCGAAGGCATCTCTCGCGAAGACGATGACTCCGAAGATCACGCTCGCAAACGCGGCGCTCGCGAGGAAGACCGCCGCGAAAAATGCGTCCGCGGGCAGAACGTCCGCGGAGAAGACCGCCGCGAAGAGCGTGCCCGCGCGGAAGTCGGCGAAGAAAACGCCCCGAGCGATCGGCGTACGAGTGAAGAAGACGAAGACCGACACGTAGTGGAGTGGATGGCGCGTGCGCCGCGCCGCGACGGCGAATTAGGGCCTTCGAGACCCGCGTCGGTCGTCGGTCGCTAGTCGCTGAAGTCTTCCACGAAGAGCTCGCCGTCGCGCGTTTCGACTGCGGCGACGCCGACGCGGTTGTAGTGCGGCTGGAGCGTGTTATCGCGATGTTCGCTCGAATTCCAGAGGGCGCGATCCGCCCCGGCGGCGTCGCGATCGAGCGCGAGATTCTCGCCCGCGTAACCGAAGCGGCAGTGCGCTTCGGTCATGCGATCGAACGGCGAGGCGCCGTTCGCGGACGCGTGGCCGAAATATCCGAGATTCGCCATCTCCAGCGCGTGCTCGCGCGCGACGCGCGAGAGACCGTCGTCGACGGAGAGCGGACGTAAGCCGTGCGTCGATCGTTCGGCGTTGAGCTGCGCGAGCAATCGTGCGGCATCGGTCGCGCGTTCCACAACGGAAGACGACGTGCGGATCGCGACGTTTGCGTGCGGGGCGAAGGCCAGGGTCTGCGGTGTGGTCGGCGACGCTGCGGCGAGTAGCAACGCGACGCCTAAGGAGGCTGTCGTCACCATCGAGGTATCGTCCGTTCGAGCTGCGCAGGGGGAGCGCGGTCGAGGCTATGTGCCCGCTCGCACGCTCCCTCAAACGAATGCGAACGTGCGTTCGTTAATCACGGAAGTATCGTATCCGTACCGTTAATCGCGCGGCCGGTCCGTGCAAGAGCGTCGCCTACCGTCGCCGCACGTCGCTCCATCCTGTGCGTTTTGTCGCACCCGTCTGGCAGCGAGGTCGCGGCGAGCCGTCGACACGCGGCGACGAACGTGACGCGGGTCGCAGCGGACGCCTCGGCTCGCTCGCGGAACCGTGCGGTGGGTATGGACGTTATCGGTTCGCGTGCGTGCGCGCACGCTCGGACCACGAACCGCTCCGTGGGAGCGGGCCAAGCTTTGAGAGGAGACGTCCAGGTGAGAAAATTTTCGATCGGTGTTTTGGCGCTCGCGACGTGCGCGTCGCTGATCGCTCCGCGTCCGGCGGCGGCGGACGGTGCGGCGAGCACGCGCAACATCATCTTCGGCTCGGCCGCGGCGATCGGTGGGACGCTCCTCATCATCAACCACAATAAGAAAGTCCACCAGAAGTACGCGGAGTACGATCAGCGTCAGGCGACGACGGAATCCGAGCGTAATCAGGCCGAATCGGCGTATCAATCGGAGCGCTCCGCGTACGCGCACGAAGCGGCGCTCGTGACCGAGTATCGTCGCGAGACGGCGTACCAGCACGCGCAGGTCGTCGCGCGCGATCGCGAGATCGCCTCGCTACGGAATTCGCTCGTGACGGCGAAATACGGGAGCGGCGCGCACGTCGCGGCGGCGCAACCCGCCGCGCGCACGGCCCCCGCGGCCGCACCGGCCCGACCGGTCGTCGCGCAGCGTAGCGCGAACGGGTCGCCGCAAGTCGTCTCGTACGGGTGGGGTTCGTACTGATCCGTGACGACCGATGCGTTCCTCGGACGCGCGCTCTTCGGGATCGCGGCACTCGCCGCGATCTCGGCGTGCTCGCCCGGCACGGATCCCGCGCACACCGCCGAATCGATCACGAAGGCCGTGTACGCGAACGATTTCGACGCGACGACCGCGAATTTCGACGACGCGACGAAGCGGTCGGTGACGCGCGCCGATCTCGGCGTGCTCTCCGACAAGATGCACGCGCTCGGCGACTTTCAGTCGCTCACGCAACGCAGCGCCGATAGCGACAGCGGACGCTACGCGTTCGACGCGCGCTTCTCCAACGGCGCGATGCTCGTCGAGATGCGCGTGGATCCGAGCGGGAAGATCGGCGCCTATCGGATCTCGCCCGAGGCGAAACCGACCGGCTGACGGTCGTTACCGCGAAACGGCGCCGTCGGCGAGCACGACGTACTTCGCGATCGGCGCGAGCTCGTGGTTGGCGCGGATCATGTTGATGAGGATGCAGCCCTGCTCGATCGCGTCGTCGAGCGCGACGTGCGTGTGCGGGAGGTCGGCGTCGATCCACTCGGCGGGATATTGGCGTTTGCCGACCTGGCGATACTGGCGTTTCATCACGGCGGCCGCGTAACTGCGGAGGTCGAGGCTCGCGAAGCCGATCGGGCTCTCGCCGATGAAGCGCTGAAAATAATAATACATGAACGTGAAGTCGAAGCCGCTCGGCGCGCCGCAGACGATCGGACGGCCGAAGCGACGTAGATCGTCGAGCCAGGATTTGGCATCGACCATCGCCGTGCGCGGCGCGACGAGATCCTCGCGGCATTTGCGATAGGCTTCGACCTGCGATGCCTGCGCCCACCACTTCGTCGTGCGCTCGTCGACGCTCGCGTCGTCGAGAAGCTCGAGATTGCGCGAGAACGTGCCGACGAGCTCCTTGTCGAGCGTGAAGGCCGCGAGGCCGAAGCTCAACATCGAGAAGAGACCCGGACACGGACCGTCGGCTTCGACGTCACACGACACGTAGATCTCGGGGGTCGGCTGTTGGTTGTCGTAAGCGATGCGGGCTCTTTTGCCGACGCGTCGCACGCGTCCCGCCGCCCGCGCTCGCGCGACGGCGAACACACTGCGCGGGATACGGCGATGGTTGCCCGGCGGGAGCGGCGAAGCGCCGAAGGTATGTCTTTTTGGGGTCGATCGCTCGGAATCGTTTCGCTGTGCGCCGCGTCGCTCGGGCTCGCCGCCTGCCAGGGTTCGACCGGAAGCGGCTCGGGATTCTCGCTTCCGGGTTCGCCGCAGTCGTACGGCCAGCCGGGCGGACCGAACGGCGTCGCGGGTGCGAGCACGAGTCGACAACAGATCCTCGACGGTGCGGTGACGCTGACGCCGGAGACGACGGAGATCCCGCTTCCCACGCTCTCCGGATTCTCGGTCACGCTCGCGCTCGGGACGCCCGGACCCTCGGGCGCCTCGCCCTCGCCCGGCGCGAGCGGATCGCCCGGAGCGAGCCCCGCGGCCGCCGCGACGCCCGTTCCGAGCCCGTCGATCTCGCCGTCGCCTTCGGCGTCGGGTGCGAAGGAGGCGGCGAGCGCCGCGCCGTCGCCCGCGGGATCGCCCGGCGCCGGCAAGATCGCGACGAAGACGACGATCTATCCCGACGACGCACCCGTCGCGCCGACGCCCGAAGCGACGGGGAACGTGCAGACCTTCGTCACGCGCGTCGCGATCGTCCGCGGTTTCGTGCAACCGGGGTCCGACGTGACGGTCGCCGCGGGTGCGGGCGGACTGCGCTTCACGATCCCGCAAGAAGAACAGACGACGGGACGGACGTTCGGCGTCGCGATCTTTCAAGCGGGGAAGAAGAAGCACGCGACGTTACTCGCTTCGGACCCGAGCGCGACGCTCGCCAATAACGTCGTTTCGAGCGCGGCGACCGGGCCCGCGCTCACGTTGAAAAAAGGCATGGGCTATCTGCTCGTGCTCTTCGGCGATCCGTTGCCCGCGACGCCCGCACCGAACTATCCGGGCGTCGGGAACAATCCGTTCCCCGCGCCGACGTACTCGACGGGCGCGACGTACCCGGGGCAGCCGGGCCAGCCGGGTCAGCCCTACGGCGCGTACGCGACGGCGACGCCCTACGGCATGTCGCCGGTCACCCCGACGCCGTATCCCGGTCATCAATAATCGCGTGTTGACGCTCGTCGGTACGTCGTGGTACGGTCGGGCGGACGATTTCGGGACGCGCCGTGCGTGCCGCAACGTGGAAGGGAGTTCGCAGACGATGACGCTTCTTTTTTCGATCTCGACCGCCGTCGGCGATCGCGTCGACGCGCGCGTGCGTTTGCGAACTCGTAAGGGACGAACCGGCTGATCGAATCGGCCGCGACATCGCCTTCACGCCTTCGCATCGTCGGAGGCGTTTTTATTTTCCCACACCGTTTCTATTTGGGAGGAGACGTGAACTACGAATCGCTCGCGCACCTCGCACGAGCACATCAAGACGAAATCCTCCGCCTCGCGTGCGACGGCCGGAGGTTGCGGGCCGGACGGCCCGCAACGCCGGGCGGAATCCGGGTCGCCGTCGCGCGCGTCGTGCGCGCGATCGGCTACGCGACCGTCTCGCTCGGCGACGCGCTCGCGCCCTCGCGGTAAGGTGCGGCTCCGGCCGCCTACGCGCGCGGGCTCGAGTGTGGTATACTCGCCATCGCCTTGCCGGAGGCCGGGCGCCGCGCAACGTTACCCCGTCAACCCCGCCAGGACCGGAAGGTAGCAACGGTATGCGGGCCCTAGCGTGTGCCGCGGTCCACCCGGTCTCCGACGGGCTGTTCTTTCGCCCGACGCGGGATCGTTCGCGGCCGGAACCCCCGAGCGGCCGCCGAAGCGGCGCGGCCTCCGGAGCGGGCCCGAGACGGCGGCTCGGGGGAGGGCGCCGGGGATTCTCCGGCGGCCTGTTAAATTTGGGGGCCGATGCCCATCAGCGCTTTGGCCGGAATCATGTTCGGCGTCGCCGTCGTTTCGATCGGTTTCTACCATTCCGCGTTCGTCGCGCCGCGGTTGCGCGCGATCGGCGCGACGCTCGACGGACCGCTCGGGCCGAACGGTGACGTGGATTCGGCGGGATCGGCGGCACTCGTCCGCGCGAGCCTGACGTCGTTCGCGAAAGAGACGGGCGAGCGCCTCGAGCGGCTCGAGCGCACGGTCGCGCACGATCTATTGCGGATCGGGTTCGTGCGCTACAACTCGTTCAGCGACGTGGGATCGGATCAATCGTTCACGCTCGCGCTCGTCGACCGCGACGGTGACGGCGTCGTCGTGACGAGCATCTTCGGGCGCGAGGAGACGCGCACGTACGGCAAATCCGTCCTCGGATTCGTGGCGCAACAAGGCGTCTCGAAAGAGGAACAGGCCGCGATCGCGATGGCGCGCGACGGCGAAGCCGCGACGACCGTGGGGTCGTGACCGACGCCGAACTCGCACGCGTGCTCGCGCACAACGCGCGGCGCGTATCGGGGCCGCGTTTCGGGCGTCGTCACCTGTGGTTCGCGGTCGTGTCGTCGCTCGTGGCCGCCGTGCTCGTGGTGGGAATCTCCGGCTTCGCGGTGCTCCACGCCGAAGGTCGCGTCCACGAACTGCGCGCGGTCACGCAACACCAGCGCGACCGACTCCACGAGATCGACGCGGAGACCTCGCGGCTCGACGGACAACTGCGGCGAATCCAGCGCCAGAACGCGGACATCATCCGGCTCTTCGGACACGTGAAGGCGGCGGCGCCGAAGGCGTCGGGCGGCCGCACGCAGTCGTACGCGCCGACCGACGGCTTCGCCGTCGTCTCCGCTCGGATCGAGCGCCTGCGACGCGCCTCGACCGTCGTCGCGCGCGACGACGACCGCTTACGGCGCTTGGCGCTTCGGATCCTGAGCGTCCGTCGTCTCGAGGACGTGGCGCGCTCGCGCGTGCTCGCCGCGATCCCGTCGGTCAATCCCGGCGGCGATCGCGTCGGCATCCGTTCGCCCTACGGTTGGCGCGTCGATCCGTGGCCGGAATTCCATGCGGGCGTCGATCTCGATCTCGACTACGGCGATCCCGTCCGCGCGGCCGCCGACGGCACGGTCGTCGCGTCGGGGTTCGACGGCGGCGGGTACGGCATCAAGATCGATGTCGATCACGGCAACGGCTACCACACGTGGTACTGCCACCTCTCGCGCGCGGACGTCGCGGTCGGCGCGCACGTCCGCAAGGGCGAGCGGATCGCGCTCGTCGGGTCGACCGGCGAATCGACCGGACCGCACCTGCATTACCAGATCATGCTCGACGGTCGTGCGATCGACCCCACGCCGTATCTCGCGGGGATTCCGGTTCATGTGCTCGCGAGCCTGAAGTAGTCGTTCCGGCGCGGGCAAAGCATCGCGCGGCGTCGCGCCGAAGGGTTGCGGGGTGACGTCTCTTTCGTGTAGCGCGTGGATCGTGTTCGGTTACGTGCTCCGGGCCTTTTGGTTCGCGATGCTCCTCTACGCGCTCGTCTCCTGGGTTCCGAGCCTGCAGGGCCGCTGGTCCGGGTATCTCGCGCGGATCGTGGAGCCCGTGTTGCTCCCGGTTCGCCGGATCATCCCGCCGCTCGGCGGGCTCGATCTGTCGTTTCTCGTGGTCATCCTCCTGCTCGGGTACGTGATGCGCTCGATCCCGCCGCCGTACTGTTACGCGCTCTGATGGCGCTCGCGAAACCGGCTCGGACGGGCGAGCGCGTGGCGTCGATGGTGCGGAACTTCTGCATCATCGCGCATATCGATCACGGAAAGACGACCCTCTCCGATCGCTTGCTCGAAGTGACGCGCACCGTCGCTCAGCGGCAGATGGAAGCGCAACTCCTCGACGCGATGGACCTCGAGCGCGAGCGCGGGATCACGATCAAGATGCATCCGGTCACGCTCGATTATTTCGCGCAAGACGGGCAGCGCTACGAGCTCAACTTCATCGACACGCCGGGTCACGTCGACTTCTCGTCCGAAGTATCGCGGTCGCTGCGCGCGTGCGAGGGCGCGTTGCTCGTGATCGACGCGGCGCAAGGGATCGAGGCGCAGACGCTCGCGAACTATCATCTCGCGCTCGAACAGAATCTCACGATCATCCCCGTGATCAATAAGATCGATCTTCCCGCGGCCGACCCCGAGCGCGTGAAAAAAGAGATCGAGGAACTCTTGGTCATCGAGGGCGACGACGCGATCCTCTGCAGTGCGAAAGAGGGCATCGGGATCGCGGAGATCCTCGAGGCGATCGTACGACGTATCCCGCCGCCGCGCGGGAGCGACGACTACGTGCGCGGGCTCGTCTTCGACGCGCAGTTCGATCCGTATCGCGGCGTCGTGTCGTACGTGCGCGTCACCGACGGCACCCTGCGCGCCGGCTCGCGCTTCATGTCGATGAACCAGAAGAAGGTCTACGAGGCGACGGAGGTCGGGCTCTTCAAACCCGAGATGCGCAAGACGGCCGCACTCGACATCGGGAGCGTCGGCTACATCATCGCGAACATCAAGGGGCTCGCCGAGATCGACGTCGGCGACACGTTGACGGAGGCCGCGAACCCCGCGCCCGAAGCGCTCGCCGGCTACAAGCCGATCGTGCCGATGGTCTACTGCGGCCTCTATCCAAACGAGGGCGTCGAGGTCTCCGACCTGCGCGAGGCGCTCGAGAAGCTCTCGCTCAACGACTCGGCGCTCCACTTCGAGCCGGAGAGTTCGATCGCGCTCGGCTTCGGCTTCCGGTGCGGCTTTCTCGGCCTCTTGCACATGGAGATCGTGCAGGAGCGCTTGGAGCGCAACTACGATCTCGATCTCATCGCGACGTCGCCGTCGGTCGTCTTCCGCGTGACGATGACGGACGGCTCGATCGAGAACATCGACAATCCCGCGAAGCTGCCGGCACGCGACAAGATCGCGCTGATGGAAGAACCGTACGTCAAGGCGACGGTCATCACGCCGCCCGAATACGTCGGCGCGATCATGGAGCTCACGCAAAATCGGCGCGGGACGCTCTCGAACATGGAGTATCTCGCCGACGGTCGCGTGATCCTCACCTACGAGATGCCGCTCATCGAGGTGATCATCGATTACTTCGACCAGCTCAAATCGCGCACGAAGGGCTACGCGTCGCTCGATTACGAGGTCACCGGGTATCGCGAAGGCGATCTCGTGAAGCTCGAGATCCTGCTCAACGGGGAGGCGGTCGACGCGCTCTCCTCGATCGTCGCGCGCGAGAAGGCGCCCCTGCGCGGGCGCGGGCTCACGGAGAAGCTCAAGGAACTCATCCCGCGGCAGATGTTCGACGTCCCGATCCAGGCGACGATCGGCGGAAAAGTCGTCGCGCGCGAGACGGTGAGCGCGCTACGGAAGAACGTCCTCGCGAAGTGCTACGGCGGCGACATCTCGCGTAAGCGCAAACTGCTCGAGAAGCAGAAGGTCGGCAAGGAGCGGATGAAACGCGTCGGGCGCGTCGACCTGCCGCAAGAGGCCTTCATGGCGGTACTCCGACTCGACGAGAACTGACGTCGTTTCGCTCACCCGATATCGAAGAGCCCGACGTCGTCGGACGCCGGGCTCTTTTCTCGGAATCGGTAGTGGCTACGACTTGGCGGCGAAGGCTACGCAGTAGCCGCCCGGCGAGATGTCGCCCGCGACGATCTTGCAGGCGCCCTTCTTCGATCCCTTACCCGGCAGGAAGAAGTTGCAGCCCGAACATTTCTGCGCGGCGGGCGCCTTATCGACGTACTGGACGGCCGATTTCGCGCTCTTCGCGGCGGCGTCGGCTTCGAACTGGATCGCGGCGAGCGCGCCGATCGCGAGGGGAGCCATCGCGAGCTTGGCGAGCACGTCGCCGCGGCTGAAGGTGGTTTTTTCGTCGGACATGGATTGCGACCTCACAAAAAA
>CAZZXB010000055.1:0-9041 GCA_964658025.1 uncultured Janthinobacterium sp. | reverse complement strand
GCGGCCGCAAACGCTTCGCACAACGTGAGCCCGCGCACGTTCTCCGCATGTCTAATGTGCGTCCGCGCTCGGTTCGCTAGGCTAACGTATCAAGACGCGCATCTCTGACGGGAGTTCTCATTGCTATTTTTAGCCGACGCGGCGAATCCGTACGTTCCGATTCGCGCTTTCGAAAACGCCGGCGATACCGCATGGCAGTTGACGTCCGCGACGTTCGTCGGACTCATGAGCCTCCCGGCACTCGCGATCTTGTACGGCGGGCTCGTCAAAAAGAAGTGGGCGCTCAACTCGGCGGTCATGTGCTTCTACGCGTTCGCGGCGGTGCTCGTCGTCTGGATGCTCTGGGGCTATAAGATGGCCTTCGGGACGCCCGTGGCGGGCGCGCTCGGGCCGTATTTCGGCATTCCCGGGCCGTCGCTCGGTGCCGATTCCGAGATGGGCCAGGCGGTGATCCCGAATCTCGCCGCGGGTATGCCGCCGCTCCACTATGCGGCGTCGGCGATGATCTACTTTCAGTTCGTGTTCGCGGCGATCACGCCGCTGCTCATTGCGGGTTCCGTCCTCGGGCGGATGAACTTCAAAGCGTGGATGATCTTCGTTCCGGTCTGGAGCACGCTCGTCTACTCGATCGGCGCGTATTGGATCTGGGGCGGCGGTTGGCTCGCGACGCTCGGCGCGCTCGACTACTCGGGCGGTTACGTCATCCACCTCGCGGCGGGCGTATCGGGATTCGTGGCGGCGGCCGTCGTCGGTCCGCGCCTGCTCGAAGACCGCACGGATTTCGAACCGAATAATCTCATCATGGCCTTCGCCGGCGCCGGCATCCTGTGGCTCGGTTGGAACGGCTTCAACGGCGGCGACCCGTTCTTCTCGAACGGCGACGCGGCGGCGGCGGTCCTCAACACGAATATCGCGACCGCGGTCGCGATGCTCTGCTGGCTCTTCCTCGATTATTTCGTGACCGGAAAACCCAACGCCGTATCGATGATCAACGGCATGATCACGGGCCTCGTCGGCATCACGCCCGGTGCCGGGTACATGGACGGCAACGGCGCCGTGCTCGTCGGCATCGTGTGCTCGGTCGTCGCGTGGTTCTCCCTCAACAAGCTCGGACAGATGGCGTTCATGCGGAAGGTCGACGACACGTTCGGCGTCGTCCACACGCACGGCGTCGCGGGTCTCGCGGGCGGCCTCATGGTCGGCATCGTCGCGAATCCCAACGTCATCGAGTATTTCTCGAACGACAAGAAGACGTCGCCGGTCTCGGCGACGGGCCTGCTCTACGGTGGCGGCCTCACGCAGCTCTCGCATCAGGCGATCGCCGCCGCCACGATCATCGTGTTCGACGCGATCGGGACCTTCGTGTTGCTCAAGCTGATCTCGCTCGCCGTTCCGCTTCGCGCGAGCAACCCCGAGATGGAAGGCGGCGACCTCGCGATCCACGGCGTCGATCCGATGCCGGTCGTGCTGAGGTCCAATCCGAGCTGATCCGTACCGGAATCGAGTCGGAGAGCGACGGCGGCGTATCGAGAGGTGCGCCGCCGTCGTCGTTCCGAAGGCGTCGGTATGGAACTCGTGGTGGCGACGAATAACGCGGGGAAGCTGCGCGAGTTCGAAGCGATCTTCGCGCCTACGTCCTGGCGCGTCGTCCGGCACGCCGCGTATCGCGACGTCGATGAGGGCGACGAGTCGTACGCCGACAACGCCGCGCTCAAGGCGCGCACGCTCGCCGCGGCGCTGCGTGCCGTCGGCGACGATCGCGCCGTGCTCGGCGACGATTCGGGCCTGGAGATCGCCGCCCTCGGGGGGCGTCCGGGCGTGCTCTCGGCACGCTACGGCGGAGCCGACGCGACGTGGGCGCAGCGCCGCGAGCGATTACTCGCGGAGGTCGCCGCGAGCGCGTCCGCCGACCGTCGCGCGCGCTTCGTCTGCGCGCTCCATTTCGTCGACGGCGACGCCAGGGAGATCGCCACGATCGGGACCTGCGACGGCGTGCTGGCGCGAGAATCGCGCGGAGCGGCCGGCTTCTCGTTCGATCCGATCTTCGAACTCCCGAACGGCTCGACGTTCGCGGAGGTGACCGAGGAGGAAAAGAATCGCACGAGCCATCGCGCGCGGGCGGTCGCGGCACTCCTACGCCGCATCGGGTAGCCGAGGACACGCCGCCCGAGTCGAACCACCCGTCCAAGAAAAAAAACCTTGATAGCACAAGGTTTTTCGTTCGAGGAAGGTTGGGGTGATTGACGGGGCTCGAACCCGCGACCTCCGGAGTCACAGTCCAGCGCTCTAACCAACTGAGCTACAATCACCACGGATACGCGCCCGGAGGGAATCGAACCCCCATCTTCGAGTTTAGAAGACTCGTGCCTTATCCATTAGACCACGGGCGCATTTGGGCCGCGCGTCCTCAGAGTCCTCGTTCCCGATCCGCGGCCGACCGGAAGCAATCGGGACGACAGGATTTGAACCTGCGACTTCCTGCTCCCAAAGCAGGCGCTCTACCAAGCTGAGCTACGTCCCGGCGTCGTTTCGGGTTTACTCCTTTTTTCGGAGCGTTCCCCGCGAGCGCGTCTCGAGCGGCTTCGCCCGACCCGCCGCGTGACAAATCGCGCGAGTTCGGCTAGAATACGGCGTCGGAAGACGTAACGGTTCGCGCCTTTAGCTCAATTGGTTAGAGCATCGGACTTTTAATCCGTTGGTTCTGGGTTCGAGTCCCAGAGGGCGCATCGACTCGCCGCCGAAATTTCCGTCCGTACGACCGATCGCACCGCTAGCTCAATGGTAGAGCAGTTGACTCTTAATCAATTGGTTGAAGGTTCGAGTCCTTCGCGGTGCACCAAATTCCCAGAGCCTCGCGCATCGCGAGGCTCTTTCTTTTGAGTTCGCGGTCGTCGACTGAGGATTCGCGCGCGTCGTTTGAGAAACGGAACGCCCATGAAATTGCTGCTGCAGATCCTCGTTTCGATCGTGCTCCATCCGATCGCACTCCTGCTCGTGATCCTCAACCTGCTCGGCCGCGACGACATCGACGGAGCGAAGAAGATCGTCTGGGCGCTCGTGAGCATCATCTGGGGAATCGGTCCGATTCTATACATTACGATCGGCGACGGGAACCTCTGGTAAGGACCGCTCGCGTCGCGGAGCGCGACGTGCTCGTCGCCGTCTGCGCGAAGTGCGACGGCGACACGAAGGCCGTCCGCGCGGCGTTGAAATCGTCGTGTAAACGCGCCGGAAAACGCGTGCGCGTCGTCAAGGTCTCGTGTCTGGATATCTGTCCGAAACGTGCCGTCGCCGTCGCCGTCGCGCGCGACGGAACTGCGCCCGGAACGGCGTACTTCGTCGTACGCGACGAAGCGGACTCGGCGTCGGTCGCGACGGTCGCGTGCGCTTAAGCGATCCCGAGAAGTTCGATGTCGAAATTCAGCGTGGCGTTCGGCGGAATCACGCCGCCGGCACCGGCTTCGCCGTACCCGAGCGCCGGCGGGATGATGAGCTTGCGCCGTCCGCCCACGCGCATCGTCGCCACGCCTTCGTCCCAACCGGGAATGACGCGACCTTCGCCGAGGACGAATTCGAACGGCTGACCGCGATCGCGCGAGCTGTCGAATTTTTTCCCGTCGACGAGCGTGCCCACGTAGTGCACGCGGACGGTCTGACCCTTCTGCGGTTTCGGACCCGTTCCGACTTTGAGGTCGACGTACTTGAGGCCGTCCTTGAGCGTGACGGTCTTCGGCATCTTCTGCGTCGACGTCTTCGCGAACGCGAGGGTCGGCGCGACGACGAGACCGAGCGTGAATGCGGATCGTTTCATGCGCGTCTCGTTCGAAGCCCGCGCCGGGCGTCCCGCCCGTGAGCGATGCGGGGAAGCCCGAAGCGCGAGTCGGCGCGGGCGTCGTGCTCGCCGCGCTCGGCGTCGTGTTCGGCGACATCGGAACGAGCCCGCTCTACACGCTCAACACGTGCTTCACGACCGCGCACGTCGAGGCGACGCCGGAGAACGTCCTCGGACTCGTGTCGTTATTGTTTTGGACGCTAACCTTCGTCGTCTGCGTGAAGTACGTCGGCGTCTTACTCCGGATCGATCACGACGGGGAAGGCGGCATCCTCGCGTTGCTCGCGCTCGTCGCGCCGCCGCGTCGGGGCGAGGCGTCGGAAAAACCGATGTGGCTCGTATGGGTCGTCGTGCTCGGCGCCGCGATGCTCTTCGGCGACGGCATCATCACGCCGTCGATTTCGGTCCTCTCGGCCGTCGAAGGGATCAAGCTCGTCACGAAAGCCGCCGATCCGTTCGTCGTCCCGATCGCGGTCGCGATCCTCGTCGGCCTCTTCGCCGTACAATCGCGCGGAACGGATAAGGTCGGGAAGCTCTTCGGACCCGTCATGGGCGTTTGGTTCGTCGCGATCGCGGTCGCGGGCGTGATCGCGATCGTCGGCAAACCCGGCGTTCTCGTCGCGCTCGATCCGCGTCACGCGGCGCATTTCGTCGCGAGCCACGGCGTTTTCGGCTTCCTGGTCTTCGGCGCGATCGTGCTCTGCGTGACGGGCGTCGAGGCGCTCTACGCGGATCTCTCGCATTTCGGGCGCGCGCCGATCGCCATCGGGTGGTACGCGATCGTCTTCCCCGCCCTCATCGCGAGCTATTTCGGACAGGGCGCGCTCTTGCTGCGCGATCCGCACGCGATGGCCAACCCGTTCTTCGCGCTCGCCTCCGGCTGGGCGCTCGTGCCGATGGTAGTGCTCGCGACCCTCGCGACGATCATCGCCTCGCAAGCGCTCGTGTCGGGCGCTTTCACGCTCGCGGAGCAGGCCGTCGCGCTCGATCTGTGGCCGCGTTTGAAGATCGTCCACACGTCGCGCGAACGCGCGGGACAAGTCTTCGCGCCGGCCGTGAACGCGGCGCTCGGAATCGGTTGCGTCGCGCTCGTACTCGGATTCCGCAGCAGCGCGCGACTCGCATCCGCCTACGGTCTCGCCGTCGCGGGAACGATGCTCGCGACCTCGATCGTCTTCGTCGTCGTCGCGACGCGCGTGCTGAAATGGCAGCCCGCCGTCGCCATCCCGTCGTTCGCCGCCTTCGCGATCGTGGACGTCACCTTCGTGGGAGCCAGTCTGCCGAAGTTTCTCGACGGCGCGTGGATCCCGCTCGCCGTCGCGATCGCGTTACTCGCGCTCTCGCTCACGTGGCGCGACGGGCGGCGACGGACCCTTCGCACGCTCACCCAATCGCAGATGCCGGTCGCGGAACTCTTGAAGATCCAGAGCGACGAGACGAGCCCTCCGGAAGGGACGATGGTGTTCTTCACGGGCGATCCGCGAGGCGTGCCGTTCGTCGGAAAACATCGGTGGCTCCGCGACCGCGCCGAGCGCGAACGCGTCGTCCTGCTCACCCTCGAGCCCGCGGGACGACCGCGCGTGCCCGACGGGGAGCGCGTGACGATCGAGGCGCTCGGTCCGCGGCTGTTCCGCATCGTCGCGCGTTTCGGTTTCATGGAACGCGTCTCGATCGGCCCCGTGTTCCGCGCGTGCGAGGCCCGTTCGTTCGATCTCGACGACGACGAGACGTCGTTTTTCTACGCCGATCCGCGTATCGTTCGGGCGGACGCCGCATCGGTTTCGCCCGTGCAACGCGGGGTGTTCGCCTTCTTGTTACGCAACGCGCGGACGCTCCCCGAAGACGTCAAGATCCCCGCATCACGGCGGATCCGACTCGGCATCGACGTCCCGCTCTGAGCGCCGCGCAGGAGCGAAGCGCGCGCGGTCCCGAAACGTCGGGGCACCGGTCGCGGGCGAATGGCGGAATCGGTAGACGCGCTGGATTTAGGTTCCAGTGGGGCAACCCGTCAGAGTTCGAGTCTCTGCTCGCCCAAACGATCCCGGCCCGCGCGATGCGAATCGATCGCACCCACGTGCGGACGCGTGGATCCGGCGGCCCGTTTCTCGGACGTTCGCGCACGCTCGGATATCGGAGGCTTCGCTCGTATGGATGCGTTCGCGAAACGAGAGCGATCCGCGATCGAAGCCGTCGCGAAAAGTGCCTCCGCCCGTTGGGAACCGCGAGCGGGGCGGCCCGGGGCGTATCTCTTCGTCGGCCGAAGTCGGATCGCCGTCGACGTCGTCGCGATCGATCGCCGTCGTAGCCGCCGCAACTCCGCCGTCACGCCGCGTCTGCGTTTCGACAAGGTCGCGACGCGGCTGGTCGAACGTCTGCGCGCCACGTGTGCCGAGAGCGTTTCCGACGGCGACGCCCTCGTCTGGACCGTCACCGCGCCGATCCGTATGCCCGCGAAAACCATCGCCGCGATCGACGGCGAGATACGAGCGCTGGCGGCGCGTGGAGCGCCGCACGGCGTCGCGATCGAGTCGTACGGGAATCGCGTCCTTCTCGATTTGCGCAAGGCCGAAACCGCGCGTACGCCCCGCACGATCGGCTTCGTCCACGACGGCGCGTCGGAGGGACGCGTGCTCGTAGAGAAAACGCGCGCGTTACTCGAGGCGCTCGCCGACGCCGACGCTCGCCCCGCATCCGACGCCGAAGGCGATCGGTGGCTCGTCCTCGTGGGCGCGGAACCCTCGGAACTCGACGCGTACCGGTGCGTCTACGCGCAGCTGCGGGAGTTCGGCGCGTTCGCGAACGTCGTGCTCGCGTTCGACGACGGACGCGTCGGGCGGTTGACGCCGTAGCGCTCGGCGGCGTCCGCGTCAGCCGTCGCCCGGATCGAGCGTGTAGAGCCACCAGCGCGGGGTCGCGCGTCGCGCGCGCCGATCGAAATAGACGACGGCGCGGGCGTCGTCGGCGAGGCGGAACTCGTACCAGTGTCGCGCGAGGTACGCGTCGCCGCGATCGAGATGCGTCGAGCGCCACGAGCGCACGATCTCCGCGACTTCGAGCGTCGTCCCGCGCCAACGAAACGATCGCGGGACCGGCGGCTCGCCGCGAGCGAGCGCGTCCGTCGCGAAATGAACCGACCCGGGCACGATCGCCTCGCTGACGAACTTCGGCACGATATCGCGGTGATGCGACGCCGGAACGGGTCGCCCCGCCGATCCGCCCGTCGTCCGGGCGATTCGCCGACTAGAGCGCCGCGGCGTGCCCCGGCCGAACGCGACCGCTCGAGAGCATCTCGACTTGCGGGAGGTCGACTTCGATCCGTTCGCGTCCGCCGTCCGTCCGCGTGACGCGAAGCGCCTCGGAGAGCAAGTTGACGAGATAGCGGCCCTCCGCGCGATCCGCGAACGCCGCGTTCGGCGACCGCGCGACCGACGTCTCGCCGTCGTGATCGACGATGAAGCGCGCGGGCTCCGACCGCCAATCGAGCGTGGCGTCGATCGGTCCCGGTGCGTTCATCAGCACCTCGTTGATCAACTCGCCGATGACGATCTCGCTCGCGAGCGTGTCGGTTTCGGGAGCGTAGCGTCGCACGCAGGTGATGACGTCCCGTCGCAGGCGCGTCGCCGCTTCCGCGTCGCGGACGTCGAGTTTCCACGTGCGCCCGCTCGGACCGTCGCTCACGAGCGGGTCGCCGACGAACTTGATCGCGACGAGCGCGGTGAGATCGCAGGGGCCGGTTCGGACGACGTCTTGCAGGATCGGCTTCGCGGGCGATGCCGTGTGTGCCGCGGCGTGCGCGCCGACGGCCTTGCGCAGGTTCTCGTCGCGCGCTCCGAGCGCGTACGCGGTCGCGATGCTTCCGGCCCAGAGAACGGCCATCTCGCCCGCCGCCATCGTACGCGCGAACGTGCGGTACGAGGCGATCGGCATCATGCCGAGCGCGAAGCCGCCGGCCTCGCCGAACGCGGCTTCGCCGGCGCCGTCCGCGAACAGCGGCGGTGCGTGCCCGGCACTCGCGTAGACGACCTCCAGCGTTTGCGGATCGATCGTTCCGACGAGCGCGGTCGCGGAGCGGCTCGCCGCGAAGAGGCGGCGATTCACGAGCGCGAGCGCTTCCGAGGGATCCGTCGAGACGCGCGCGGATTCGGAGAAGATCGCCCGCACCGCGCTCGAGGTCGGTCCGGATTCGGCGCCGATGCTGCCGATCGAGAACGCGATCAGCCCGCTCGGGAGCGTGGCGACGTCGTACCAGCTCTCGCACCCGGTCTCGCCCGTGCGCGGAACGACGACGGCGTCGAACGCGACGGCCGACGGAAACGGAAGATCGCTCGCACTGCGCGTGCGCCGGAGAACGTCGCGACGCGCGACCGATGCGTGCGCGCGGCGTCGCGTCGACCGGTAGATCGCGGCGACGGCGACGACGACGATCGCGAGGAGGACGTAGGTGAACAGGGTGGCGGAAAAAGACATGTCGTCCGACTTTCGAAAGCGCATACCATCGTGAGAAAAAGGACGCCCTCTCGCCTTACACCCGTGGCGGTCCCGTCCTACCGTCGGGCGACCCGCGCCGCCGAATGTGACGCCGCGCACCCCGCGGAAAAAGGGTCTCCCTTCTCGTGATGTCCGCCGCGGAGACGCATCTTTGAGTCGAACGGACTCTTTACGCGGGTTCCGCGTTTTCGTAGACTCTCGCGTAGTCCCGTTAATGCGTCGATCGTTCGCTTCGATTACGAAATCTCGTAAAAAAGGTATCGCCATTACTGGAAATCTGGAATGTCTCGTTTGCCTCTCGACGTTTTATTCCGCGAGTCCCGACGCGTACGTGGGCGAGCCGTGTTTCGTATTCGGATGCTCCGGGACGCTCCGCATGCACCATCCACGTCGGTTCAGCGTCGTCGATCCGCGTCGTGCGGGGCGGCCGGCGACGGCGGATGACGACGAACGCGCGGATCCGCCGATCATTGGCGCCGATCGCGCGCCCGAGACGGGCGACGGACGCCCCGACGAAACCGCACCGGACGACCCCGACGGCCACGCATCGCTCGTCGACGACGCGGTCGCGCCCGTCACGGCTACCGTCGTACCGGCTTTCGGCACGTAGTGCCCCGCGTCGGCCGACGAAAAAAGAAGTCGGCGCGTCGCACCGACTTCTTTTCAACGAGCTTTCACCGAGCGCCGATGCTCGATTTCCCTTGCGTTTAGGTCGCCGATC
>CAZZXB010000054.1:0-18234 GCA_964658025.1 uncultured Janthinobacterium sp. | reverse complement strand
CAAGGCGTTCGTGCCGATCGGCGGCGTGACGCTCGTGGCGCGAACGATCGCGGCGCTGCGGCGCGCGCCCGACATCGGCCGGATCGTTGCGGTCGCGCCGGAACGCGCGCTCGCGCGCGACGATCTCGCGGCCGCCCTCGCGGAGGCCGACGAACGGCGCCCGAGCGGCGACACGATGCTCGCGAGCCTGCGCGCGGGGCTCGCGGGTTTCGCTCCCGACGCGCCCGTGCTCGTCACGGCTTCGGACCTGCCGATCCTCGACGTCGCGGCGATCGCGGACTTTCTCGCGACGGCACGCGCGCGCGACGCCGATCTCACGTACGCGTGCGTCGAACGCCGCACGCACGAAGCACGCTATCCCGAGGTGCCGCATACCTGGGCGCGCTTGCGCGAGGGCACGTTCTGCGGCGGCGGATGCGTCGTGATGCGACCGCGCGTGCTGCCCGCACTCGGGGCGTTACTCGGACGGCTCGGCGCCGCGCGCAAGAATCCCGTCCGACTCGCGGGGATCTTCGGACCGAGCGTGCTCGTCCGATACGTCGCCCGATCGCTTTCGATCGCGGCCGCCGAACGACGGGCGAGCGAACTCGTCGGCGCGCCCGTGGCTGCCGGGATCTGCGCCTATCCGCAGATCGCCGTGAACGTAGACCGCGCGAGCGACGTCGCGCTCGCCGAACGACTCATCGCCAACGATTGAATAATTCGTTCGCGATGTCGAACTGATCGAGCGCCTTCCCGACGGTGTGGCCGATGACGTCGTCGACGGACTCCGGCCGCGCGTACATGGCGGGGACCGGCGGCAGGATCACGGCGCCGATCTCCGCGAGTTGCACGAGCGTCCGCAGATGACCGAGATGGAGGGGCGTCTCGCGTACGACGAGCACGAGTTTGCGCCGCTCTTTGAGACAGACGTCCGCCGCGCGCACGAGCAGGTTGCCGTTCTGCGAATACGCGATCGCGGCGGCGGAACGGATCGAACAGGGGATGACGAGCATGCCGTCCGTCACGAACGAGCCGGACGAGATCGGCGCGGCGAGATCGTCGTCGCGATGGACGACGTCGGCGAGCGCTTCGAGTTCCGCACCCGTCCGCGACGTCTCGATCTCGAGCGTCACGTGCGCTTGCTTCGTCATCACGAGGTGGATCTCGCACGACCCGAGCGCGCGTAGCGCGCGAAGCGTCGCGAGCGCGTACGCACTCCCGCTCGCCCCCGTCACGCCGACGATCAATCTCCGCATCCGTGAGGGCGTTCCCGGATCGCCTGCGGGCTTCCTCAGCGTCGGACGCGAAATCGGGGGCGAAGCGATGTTCGAGGTCTCCACATCCGACGTAGACGCCGCGGGCGAGGCGACCGTCGCCCGCACGTCGCGGCTACGGCTTATCGCGTTCGCGCGCGACCTCACGCGCTACGCCGCGTACGGGAAGGAAGCCGACGCGCGGCGCGCCGTCGTGTCGCCGTACGCCGCGTTGCCGCTCGCGGACGCGCGCGCGCTCGTGGTCGTCGCGGGCGAGCGCGGCACGGTTCTCGAGACGATCGGCAAGGATCTCGTGCCGATGGCGCACGAGAGTACGATCGCGGCACGACGTTTCGCGCGCGTGCTCGCGGACCTCACGCGCGCGTTTCGCGCGCAAGGGGCGACGGCGAGCGAACACGTCGCGACGATCCGGCTCGGCTTCGCCTTCGATACCGCGCTCGAGCCGGGCGAACGTGCGACCTTCGAGACGATCGAGGCACGCGCGCGCGCGCTCGACGCCGCGAGCCCGCCGGGATCCGCGTGGGAGCCCGAAGCCTTCCTGCGCGCGCTCGACCGCGACGCGTCGCTCGCGCGCGCCGCGCGCCCGACCGCGATTCCCGCGCATCCGCTTCCCCGTCGCGAACCGGAGACGCCGCGCGTCGTGAAGCGGCGCAAGACGCATTTCAGCGCGTCGTCGCTCGGCACGTTCGCGGAATGCGAACGTCGCTGGTATTTTCGCTACGTGTGTTCGGCGGTCGAAGATCGCGGCTCGTCCGCATCGACCTACGGTTCGGCGTTCCATTGGGCGCTCGAACGATTCCATAAAGAGTATCCCCGCGCCGACGCGGCGCCGCACGACGAACTCGAACGCAAACTCGCGGGACAGATCAATACCGCCTTCGAGCGCTTTCGCTCGGGCTTCGCGACGACGGTCGAATACGAGTTGCAGAAGCGACGCGCGCAGCGTACGGCACGGCGTTACGCGCGCTGGTGGTTCGAACGCGCGCGCGCGCATCCGTTCGCGGTCGTCGGCACGGAGACGCCGGTCGAACTCGATCTCGACGGTCACAGCTTCATCGGCTTCGTCGACCGACTCGATCGCGACGACGCGACGGGCGCGGTGACCGTCGTCGACTACAAGACCGGGAGCATCGCGACGACCGCCGAGGAGTACCGCTCGGGCGTCTCGCGCTTCACGGATTTCCAACTCCCGTTCTATTATTGGGCGCGGACGGAGGCGGGCGACCGCGTGGCGCGCCTCTCGCTCATCCCGCTCAAGGACGCCTCGCGCGAGGTGGCGCCGGTCGAACTCGAAGTCGTGCCGGTCGCGCCGCCGCGGTCGTACTCGGACGCGACCGTCGGCACGATCGGGATCGGCGAACTCGAACGCGCGCGCACGAAGATGATCGAGATCGCGGGCGCGCTCTCCGACGGACCGATCGAACGCTTTCCCGCGACGGACGATCCGGAGAACTGCACGTTCTGTAATTACCGCAACGCCTGCCGCGAACGGCCGTTTCCGCGCGACGATCGCTTCGGCCGATGAACGCCGCCGCGACGGAGGGGACGGCGCTCGACGAAGCGCAGGTGCGGGCGATCGACGCGGCCGGCGACGGCGGCGCGCTCGTCGTCGCGGGCGCGAGCGGAACGGGGAAGAGCTACGCGCTCGTGCGGCGCGCGATCCGCCTCGCGGAAGCGCCCGGCGCGACGGTCGTGCTCGCCGCGCCGAGCGATACCGGCGACGCGCGTGCGATGCGCGACCTTCGGCGAGCTCGCGTTCGAGGCGCTTCGCACGGCTCGTCCGGACGCGCGGATCGAGGAGATCGACGACGTCCGCGCGTCGCTCCACTTCGAAGGCGTCGGCGCCGATCTCTTCGCACTCTCGTGGACGGAGTTCGTCGGGGCGGAGATCGATCCGGAGATCACGGGTCTGCGCGCGCCCGAGCGCTTCGCGGCCGCCGCCTTCCGCCTGATCCGAAAACTCCGCGCCGCGCTCGTGTCGCCCGCAGACTTCAAGTCCGCGGGACTGCGCGGAGCGACGACGTTCTACGCCAACCCGCCGAATTTCGCGGGGGCCGACCTCATCGCAGCGACGGGTGCGAAGTATCGCGATTCGCTTCGCGTCGGACCGGAGGAACTCGAACGCCAACGCGCGCGCGAGATCGATCTCGTGAAGATCCTCTCGCGGCTCTACGAATCGTACGAGGCGACCCTCGTCGCGAGCGGTTGCCTCACCGCGACCGACGCGGTCTACGAAGCCGTCCGCGCGCTCCGCGCCGACCCGAGCGCGCGCGAGCGGACGCGCGCGACGTTCGCGGCGATCCTCGTGGACGACGCGCAAGATCTCACCGCGGGACAGCTCGCGCTGCTCGAAGCGATCGCGCGCGAGGGTCTCGCGAACGTCACGCTCGCGGGCGACGACGCACAGCGCACCCGCTCGTTCGCGGGCGCGCGCGGGATCGAACACCTCAAAGAACGCGCGACCGTGATCGCGCTCTCGCACGCGCATCGCGGTTCTCCTCGCCTCGAACTCCAGCGCTTTACCGATCGGCGCGACGAGGCGCGAGGGGTCGCGAGCGAGATCGCGCGACGCGTGGCCGACGGCACGGCTCCCGAACGGATCGCGGTCGTCACGCGGAACCTCCGCACGGCGAGCGAGTACGCGAACGCGATCCTCGCGCGCGACGTCCCGGTCGATCTCGGCGGGTTCGCGAGCCTGTACGAGCGCCCCGCCGTCGCCGACGCGCTCGCCGCGCTCTGGTGCGCGACCGATCCGTACCGGCACGACTATCTCTTGCGCGCCCTCCAAGCGCCGTGGCTCGCCCTCTCCGACGCGAGCGTCGCCGTGCTCTGCGGCGACGCGAACGAACCGCAACCGTTACTGTTCGAGTTGCCCGGCGACGACGCCGCCGACGTCGGTCGACGGTGGGATCGGCGACGCGATCTGCGCCTCGGGCGCAACGTCACCCGCGGTGACGTCGACGCGTTACTCGATGCCGGAGCGCGCGAACGGCTCGGCACGTTCCGCGCGGCCCTCGCCCGTTGGGAGCGTGCCGCCCGTTCCGCGACGCTCCCCGAACTCGCGACGCTCGTCCTGGAAGAGAGCGCGCTCGCGACGCTCCGCGACGACGCACGCGGACGGCACGCGAGGTTTCTCATCGCGCGACTCGCGGACGAGATCGCGGCGTTCGCGGAGCGCGATCCGCTCGCGACGCTCGGCGATTTTCTCGAACGCGTCGAACGCGTCTCGCGCTCGGAGGACGATCTGCTCGCGATCGCCGTCCGCGATCCGCACGCCGTGCGCGTGCTCGACGTGGAGGCGGCCAAAGGCGAGACCTTCGACGCGACCTTCGTGGTGGACGTGCGCGCCGGAGCGTGGCCGCGCTATTACGTCCCGGACGCCTTTCTCTTCATGCCCTCGCTCGGCATGATCCCGAAAGAGAACGTCGGCGACGCGGCGGCCGCGCGTACCGCGAAATTCAGCTACGCGCTCTACAAAGCGAAACTCGGCGAGAAGTATTACGCCGAGGATCGCCGCGCGTTCGCGTGCGCCACGTCACGCTCTCGGGATTACGTTTGCATTAGCGTTTCGGGAAAAGCCACGCGCGGCATCTCCGCACCGGAGTTATTCGAGGAACTGCGGTCGAAACTCGGGCGTTGAGTGAACGCCATGCATCTCGATACGTCGACCGACCCGCAGGTCGGATATCGCCCGCCCGGAGCGCTCGACGCCGCACCGCTGGAGCGTTATGCGGGTCCGTTCTCGCACCGTCAGGCCGCGCACTTATTGCGTCGCGCGGGTTTCGGCGGGACGCCCCGAGACGTGGACGCGCTCGTCTCGCTCGGATCGAACGGCGCGGTCGACTCGTTATTGCATCCGACCGGCGACGATTCGGCGCTCGTCGACTATCCGCCGACGGACGATCTCTATAACCGGAAGACCAACCGCGCGATCGTCGAGAATTGGTACGTCGACCGCATGTTGCGCACGAAGCGCCCGCTCGTCGAGAAGATGACGCTCTTCTGGCACGGCCACTTCGCGACGAGCATCACGAAGGTACCGCCCGAGATGATGGCCGAGCAGATCGACCTCTTCCGGACCCTGGGCTTCGGCGATTTTCGGACGTTACTCGTCGCGGTCGCGAAGAATCCCGCGATGCTCGTCTGGCTCGACAACCGCTCGAACTCCAAGCTCCATCCCAACGAAAATTTCGCGCGCGAGGTGATGGAGCTCTTCGCCCTCGGCCTCGGCAATTACAGCGAGGACGACGTCCACGCGGCGGCGCGCGCCTTCACCGGCTGGACGCTCGGACCCGATCGTCGCTTCGTCTTCCGCCCGCGCATCCACGACGACGGGCCCAAAACGTTTCTCGGCAAGACGGGCACCTTCACGGGCGAGGACGTGCTCGGGATGATCGTCGCGCAACCGATCCACCAGCGCTTCATCTGCCGCAAGCTCTTGGAGTATTTCGTGTACTCCGATCCCGAGCCCGAACTCGTCGACGCGCTCGCGCAGACGTACGCACTCTCCGGGTACGATATCGCGCGCACCGTCGGCACGATCTTCCGCTCGAACGTCTTCTACTCGGCGCGCGCGTATCGCTCGCTTCCGAAAAGTCCGATCGAGTTCACGATCGGCCTGCTCCGCTTCATGCAAGTCTCCGCGGCGCCGAAGGACACGATCGCGTGGATGCGGCGGATGGGTCAGGAGCCGCTCGCGCCGCCGAACGTAAAGGGCTGGGACGGCGGACCGACGTGGATCAACACGGCCACGCTGCTCGCGCGCTTCAACTACGTCAACCGCATCGTGCGCAGCGCCCCGCCCGCCGCGAGCGACGCGGCCCTCGCCGCATCGTTCCCCGCGTATACGCCCGACGTCGTGATGCGCGAAGCGGGCGGCCTCGACGCGGCGAACGTGCTCGCGATCCTCGCGCGCGACGCGATCCAGGACGACGTCACGAGCGACGTCCGCACGTCGCTCGTCGCGTACCTCCGATCGAGCGACGCGTCGCTGCCCGTGCCGCTCTCGGGCGAGAACTATCAGGACAAGATCCGCGGCGCGCTCGCGCTCGTACTCAACCTTCCCGCCAATCAGCTGAACTGACGGAGTCCGTATGTCGTCTCGTCGCGCGTTCATCTCCAAATCCGCGGGCGTCGCGGTGCTCGGCGGCGCGTTGCCGTCGTTTCTCGGTCGCGCCGCGTTCGCGCAACCGCTTCCGGTGCTCGGATCGAGCGTCGATCCGAACAACGTGCTCGTCGTCATCCAGATGGGCGGCGGGAACGACGGACTCAACACGGTCGTGCCCTACGCCGACGACGCGTACCATCGCGTCCGCCCCGCGATCGGCATCGCCGAGAACGCGACGCTCAAATTGAACGATCGCATCGGGTTCAATCCGGCGCTCGCGCCGCTCGACGATCTCTACAAAGAGGGCCGCGTCGCCGTGGTGCAAGGCGTCGGTTACCCCAATCCCAATCGGTCGCACTTCGAGGCGACGCAGATCTGGGAGACGGCGTCGCCCGACAAACCCGTCTCCAACGGCTGGCTCGGCCGCTATCTCGACGAATCGTCGACTCCCGCGTCGTCCGTCGCGGCGGGCGATCCGACGTCGCTCTTCCGCGCGATCGCGCTCGGCGAAACGGTGCCGACGGCGCTCATCGGATCGCACGTCGACGTTCCCGCGATCGGCACGCTCAACACGTACGGCTACAACACGGGTCGCGACGTCGCGTCGAAATCGGCGGCCGGACGGCTCTACGACGGCGCGAGGGCGGGCCAATCGCCGTACCTCTCGCTCGTCGAGACGACCGCGCGAAACGGGATGCACGGCGGCGACGCGCTCCGCGCGAAGCTCGGCACGACCTACGCCACGACCGTCACGTATCCCAAAGACGCGTTCTCGCAACAACTCCAACTCGCCGCGCAGATCGTGAACGCGCGCGTCGGAACGCGCATCATCTTCGTCTCGATCGGTTCGTTCGACACGCACGCGAACCAGCGCGCGCAGCAAGACCGGCTCCTCGGCTATCTCGCGAACGGCCTGCGCGCGTTCTACGCCGACCTCGCCGAGAAACGCCTCGACGGCAACGTGCTCGCGATGACGTTCTCCGAATTCGGGCGGCGCGTCGCGCAGAACGCGTCGGCGGGGACCGATCACGGCACGGCGATGCCGCTCTTCATCGTCGGCGGTAAGGTTCGCGGCGGCGTGTACGGCGATCACCCCTCACTCACCGAACTCGATCCCAACGGGGATCTCGTCCACGGCTACGATTTCCGTCAAGTCTACGCGACCGTCCTCGAGCGTTGGCTCGGACGCGCGACGACCGGGATCATCAGCGGGAGCTTCGACACGCTCGCGTTCGTGTAGTCGGCGCGGCGGGTGATCGCGACCGTCGCGTTGGAGTGACGGTCGTGCTCTCGCCCGCCGTGAAGCTCGAATCGATTTCGTTCGAGGAGTACGCGAAGGACGTCTTACCCGACACGCACGCGCTGTGGGGAACGAGCATGACCTTCGATCGCTACGTCGCCGGAACGCGCGCCACGGCGACGTCGGCGTACGGTCGGCGCCGCTCGTTCACGGTCGGCCTGCGCGAGAACGGCGCGATCGTTTCGTCCTGTAAGAATTACGATCGCGAACTCCGCTACGGCGAACGGACGCTTCGCGCCACGGGGATCGGCGCCGTCTACACGCCCGAACGCGCGCGCGGTCGCGGCTTCGCGAGCGTGATGCTCGGCGCCGTGCTCGACGCCGAACGCGCGGCCGGCCGCGATCTCGCCTTTCTCTATTCCGACATCCACCCGGCGTTCTACGAACGACTGGGTTTCGTCGCGTTACCGTCGCGCCTGATCACGCTGCGGGCGAACCTGCTCGACGGTTCGCCCGCGGGGGCGATTCCGCTCGAGGATCGCGATCGCGCGGCGCTCCGTCAGTGCTTCGCCGCGCACGAATCCGCGCGTCCGTGGAGTCTCCATCGCACGCCGCTCGTCTGGGATTGGATGATGCGTCGCTGGGACGCGCCGGGCAACGACGCCTCCCAACCGGTCCGGCTCGTCGTGAAACGCGGTCGCGCGGTCATCGCGTACGCGATGGGTCGTCGCGTCCTACGCGCCGACACGTTCGTCGTCGACGAGTGCGCGTTCGACGGCGAGGCCGGCCGCGCGGTCCTTCCGGCGTTACTGCGCGCGGGCGCGGGCGACTTCCGACGCGTCGGCGGATGGCTCCCTCCGGAACCCGTGCGCTCGCTCCTCCCGCGTGGTTCCGTACGTCGGCGCAAGGATGCGATTCTGATGATCGTCCCGATTTCGGCCGCGGCGAAGGCCTGGTGGACCGACGTCGCGGCGGAGACGCTCGGCGGCCGGGGCGATCCCACCTGGAGTAACGACCACATATGACGCGCGCGTGAAGGTCGTCGGTATCGTCCTCGGCTCGATCTTCGGAGTCATCGTGTTACTCGGGATCGTCGCGGTGAACGGCTCCCGGCGCGCGCACGATCGAATGCCGGACGGCGCCGACCGCACGACCGCGTTCGTCATCCGATCGCGAACGCGACGCGGGGGTCGGTCCTACGCGCGAACGAACGACGCGCGGCGCGGCCCGCGATCGTCGCGAACGTCGGCGACGATGCGCGGCGTCTCTTGCGCGAGCGCGCCCTTCTCGTGAAACGGACGGTCCTCGCGTGAACGCATCGCCCGGCTCGTACGCGTTTCGCATCGTCGACGTGTTCACGCGAACGCCGCTCGAGGGAAACGCACTCGCCGTGTTTCCCGACGCGACGGGTCTCGACGGCGCGACGATGCAACGGATCGCGCGCGAGTTCAACCTCTCCGAAACGGTGTTCGTCTGCCCGCCCGAGCGCGACGGATGCGATCTCCGGTATCGCATCTTCACGCCGACGATGGAGATGCGGTTCGCGGGGCACCCGACGGTCGGCGCGACGTCGGTCGCCCTCGCGTGCGGCTTGCTCGACGCCGCTCGAGACGGTTATGCGATCGACGAACCGGTCGGCGCCGTTGTGGTGCGCGTCGATCGCGATACCGGGCGCATCTGGCTCACGACGCCGCCGATCGCGTGGGGCGCGACGTTCGACCGCGCGCTCTGCGCGCGCGTGCTCGGACTCGCGGCGGACGACTTCCTGGACGTCCCGCCGCAACTGCTCTCGGCCGGAAATCCGAACGTCTATTTCGCCCTTCGCGACCGGTCGGCGGTCGATCGCGCGTGGCTCGATCTCGCCGGCTCGCGCGAATTGCACGGCGGCGTGGCGACGGTCAATTGCAATTTCGTATTCGCGCCGACGCCGGAGGGTGCGTACTCGCGCATGTTCGGCCCCGAGCACGGCGTCGTGGAAGATCCGGCGACCGGAAGCGCGACGGGCCCGCTCGCCGCTTTCATGATGCACCACGGACTCGTCGACGCGCGCGACGGCACGCGATTCGTCAGCGAGCAGGGCACGAAGATGGGACGCCGCAGTTACTTGCACGTGCTCGTTCACGGCGATTACGGTCGCGACGGGATCGAGGTCGGCGGCGACGTGGTCCCCTTCGCCGAAGGGACCGTTCGGATCGAGCCGACCTGAAACGAACGCGCGATGGGCTCGCGACGAACCAGGCACGTCAACCGCCTCGCCGAAACGACGCGACATGGCGCAGAGCGATCGAGAACGGCTACTCGCGACGGCCCTCGCACTTCCGGACGCTTCACCGGAAGACTTTTTCGGAGATCGGCGGCCGCCGCCGGATGCCGATCCGTCGCATCTGAAAATCATCGCCGACACGGCGCTCCGGACCAAGCTCGTGGAAACGCGCGTCGCGGAGGGTCTGCAGTCGCCGAAAGGTCCGCAGCGCATCGCCTCCATCCTGCGCATCTATCCGAACTTCGACGCGCCGCCGAAAAGCGCGAACGGGCGCGCGCCGCGCGCGCCGTCCACGACCCCGCGTGCCGGATCCGCCGGCGGCGGCGCGCCGACGCGCGGCCTGCCGACCGTCGCGCAGATGGAACGCCTCATCGCGCGTTACCGCGACGTGGAGCGCGACGTCGCGCTCGAACTCTCGAGCGAGGCCGACGAACGCGTGGCGCAACTCAAACGGAGTCTCGTCGATCTCGACGGACCCGAACTCGAGGCCGCGTATTCCGATCTCGGCCGCGCGCTCTCGACGAAGCGCGCGCTCGAAGCGCAGATCCGACACGAAACCTTCGCCCGCCTCGAACGCGACAACGGCTTCGCCGAACGCGTCTTCTTGCGCGTGCTCGCGCGGGTCTGATCCGCCGACCTCACGAGCCGAAAAACGATAACTGCGTCGCGGCGTCGCGCTCGACGAGCGATGCGGCGCGGACGCCCGCGAGGCGAACGGCGCGGCCGGCGAGTTCGGCGCGTTCGAGACAGCGGCGGACCGCGGCCTCGATCGCGTGCGCGTCGTCGGTCGGTTCGGCGAGGCGCGTCTGACGGACGAGGATCTCGAAATTCGAGAGTTTGAGTTTGATGCCGATCGTCGCGCCGCGTAACCCCGCCGCGCGCAGGCGATCCGCGAGTTCGCGCGAGGCGTCGGCGAAGATGCGCGCGAGTTCGGCTCCGTCGCGCACGTCGTACTCGAACGTCGATTCGGTCGACACGGATCGCGTCTCGCGCTCGGAGACGACGGCGCGTCCGTCGCGCCCGCGCGCGAGTTCGCGCACGTCGCGCCCGCCGCGACCGAAGAGTTCGAAGGCGCGCGCGTCGCTGAGCTCGGCGAGTTGGCCGATCGTCTCGATCCCCTGTAACGCGAGGCGCGCGTAGGTTTTCGGTCCCACGCCCCACAGCCGCGCGACGGGCATCGGCGCGAGATAGGCCGCTTCCGTCCCCGGCGGTACGAAGGCGAGACCGTCGGGTTTCGCGGCGTCGCTCGCGATCTTCGCGACCATCTTCTGCGCGGCGACGCCCGCGCTCACGGTGAGTCCGACTTCGGCGCGCACGGCGTCGCGCACGGCCGACGCGCGCGCGACCGCTTCGTCGACGTCGGCGGTCGCGAACGCGAGAAACGCTTCGTCGAGCGACAACCCCTCGACCGCCGTCGCGTACCGCGCGAAGATCGCGAAGACCGCGCGCGAGAGTTCGCGATAGCGCGGAAAGTTCGGCGGCGCGACGACGAGACCCGGACACGCCATCTTCGCCTTGAAGAGCGGCATCGCGGAGCGCACGCCGAACGGTCGCGCCTCGTACGATGCGGTGAGCACGACCGACCGTCGTCCGCTCCCGGCGATCGCGAGCGGCACGCCGCGGAGCGCCGGATCGTCGCGTTGCGCGACGCTCGCGTAGAACGCGTCGATGTCGAAATGCGCGATCACGCGACGCGTCTCACGTCGCTCGGCGGCGATCGACCTCGAAGAGCGCCGCGACGAGTCCGAGCGTCGCGATCGCGGCGGCGGCGAGGACGTCGACCACCGCATTCGACCAGAGCACGCCGCCGTCGGCCGCGAACAGATTCGTCGCGAGCGCCGTCCCGTTGAGCCCGAACGCCGCGAGCGCGCCCGCGATCGCGAAACCGCAGACGAGCGCCGCACCCCCCGCGACGACGGTCCGCCGCGAGAACGCGCTCGCCGCGAACACGACGCCGAGAAACGCGAGCGCGTTCGTCCACGCGACGAACGACGCGAGCCCGACCTCCGCGACGCCGAGCGAATACTTCTCCACGAGCGAGAGCGCGGTGAGCACGGCGAAACTCGCGAACGTCACGAGGAACAACCACGCCGCGAAAAATCCGAACTTCACGAAGACGACGCTGCGCAGACGGACGGACGACGTGTACAGTAACGGTAGCGTCCGCGCCTCGCGCTCGCCCGCGATCGCGCCCGACGCCGATAACAGCGCGAGGAGGCAGAGGATCCGCGAGAGATTGCGCGCGAGCCAATCCGACTCGACGAACACCTGATAGGACCGGAAGTTGAGCAACACGCTCTCCGCCGTATCGTTGCCGATCGCGCGCATCGCGTGCGCGAGCGAATACGAGAAGATGTTCGGCAACGCCGCGGTGAGCGCGAGGACCATCGCGAACGCGATGCCGAGCAGCGGTTTGCGCTCGACGTATTCCTTGCGCGAGATCTCGCGGATCACAGCGCGCTCGCCGCCGGGACGACGTCGTCGAACCAGGCGAGATCCCCGTCGGCCGACGCGAACGTCACGAGCGCGTGCGAGACGCTCTCGGTCGCGCGTTCCAGTAACGCGCGCGTCGGCGGCTCGTCGAATTCCTCGCCGAGTTCGACGACGAGGCGCTCGGGCGACGTCGCGAGCGCGAAGCAGAGCACGAGCGCGCGCTGGTACGCGCGCTTCATCCGTTTGATCTCGAAGCGCGGTTCGAGCCCCGCGATCGCGAGATAGCGCGCGAGCACGCCCGCATCCCACCGCCGTTCGAGCGCGGCGTAGAAACGCGACGCTTCGGCGATGCTGAAATAATCGTAGGCGCGAAAGTCGTGGCCGAGATACGCGAGATCGGAATCCGGCGCGCGCGCCGAGCCGCCGGGACGCATGCCGTAGCGCGCGCGGAGCGCCGTGTGGAACGCGTCGTCGGCGCCGACGATCGCGACGCGCTCGCCCAGACGCGTCACGCGTGCGCGCCCTCGAAGATCAAACGGATCGACGCCATGTTCCGCGCGTCGTCGGCGTCTTCGCCGGGCGTCTCCAGGATCGCCGTCTTTCCGCGCAGTTCCGGGTGGGCGGCGAGCGCGCGGAATCCGGCGAATCCGATCAAGCCCTCGCCGATGTGCCAGTGGCGGTCGCGATTGCCGCCGAGCGGAATCTGCGTGTCGTTGAAATGGAACATCTTCACGCGCTCGAGCGTGACCGTCTCCTCCGCCTCCGCGACGAAGCGCGCGACGCCGTCGGTCGAATCGATCGCGTAGCCCGCGGCCCACGAGTGCGCGGTGTCGAGGCAGATGCCGAGTTGCGGATGGTCGACGGCGCGCGCGATCCGCCCGAGTTCGTCGAGCGTGCCGCCGCAGAGCTGACCCGCACCCGCCGAATTCTCGAGCACGAGAAAGACGCCCGGCCGGATGTTCTCGAGCGCGCGTTCGAGCGCCGCGACGACGGCCGCGAAGCCTTCCGCGCGATCCCGCTTGCCGTACGAGCCGAGGTGCGTGTTCACGAAGGCGATCTCGCCCGCCGCCGCGACCGCGAGATCGTTCTCGAGCAACCGCAACGAGTTCGTCGCGATCTTCGGATCCTCGCTCGCGAGATTGATGAGGTACGACGTGTGGATCGCCGTCCGCTCGATTCCGGCGGCGAGCCGCGCGTCGCGAAAACGCTCCTGGGCCGCGACGTCGATCGGCGCGACGCGGTACGTCTTCGGGTTTCCCGAGAAGATCTGCATCGCCGTACAGCCGAGTCCGCGCGCGTAGGCGATCGCCGCCTCGTAGCCGGCGGACGTGCCGACGTGCAGTCCGAAAAACATAGTCGCGGGGTTTGACGTCGGGCGGGGAGCGCCTACGGCTCGGTGCGGACCGAGTCCGCGAGCTCGAGCGATTTTCCGACCTCGGTCTCGGCGACCGTCGTGTTCGTCGTCAGACGATAGAAATGATCGAAGCGGCTCCGGTCGGCCCACGCGGGAAGCGTCGCCGCGCGCCGCTCGGCGACGATCTTCGCGAAGTTCGCGAGCGTCTCGCCCGTGGCCGGATCGCGCGACGGGACGACGCAACGCGCGCACGGGTTCGTCCCCACGAGCACGACGTCGCCGATCGAGAACGGGTTCGCGCCCCCGGCGGGACCGAACAGGCCGTCCTCCCAGAACGCCGGGACGCCGCCGATCTCGACGTTCGCGCGCAGACGGCGCCGGACGTTCGCGACGTCGAGTTCGGGGAACCACGACGCGACGGCCTCGAGCGTCGCCGTCGAAACGATCGTCGGTCCCGGCGCGCGCGTATCGTCGGGAAATCCGCCGCGCTCGTCGCGGCGTAGCCGAACCGGATAGGAGAAATGCTCGCCGAGCCACGTTTCGAGTCCGTGCGGCGCGTCCTCGAAGTCGAACGAAAAACGCGAGCCCGTGCGATCGCTGTGAAACGCGGCGCGCGTCGGCCGCGCGTCGTCGTACGTCACGCGTAAGGCGTGGACGAGCGGTTCGCGTTTGCCGTTCACCCACGATCCGCGCGCGTCGACGATGCCGAACTCCCGGTCGTGCCCGAGCGCACCGCGGCCCACGATCGAAACGCGACGGACGCGCGCGCCGTCGAGCGCTTTTATTGGGTAGACGTACAGCCCCGCGACGAACGGCTCCATGCCGATACGTTTCTCCGGGTCGCCGCCGACGGCTCCCGTTACGTTTCGAACGGACACGGCGTCGAACGGGCGGCGCGCCTCATTCGCCCCTACCGACACACGGGAGAAACTTCATGGTCGAGACCAAACCGACGACGACGTGGCCCGAGCTCGCCGAAGGGCTCTACAGCTTCCTCACCGGCCGCGGTGCCACGATCGAATACACCTTCGACAACATGCAGGTGTGGGTACCGAGTTCGACCTCGCACGACGCGGCGTCCGCGCAGTGGAAGGTCAACGGCACGATGCGCATCCGCACCTCGGAAGCGAAATAACCGAGGATCCGGCGCCGCGCCTCGCCTTCGACGGTCGCCTCGATTTCGCGGACGAACTCGGGCGGACCGTCGTGGTCTCCGGCGACGGCTCGCGGATCGTCGCCGAGATCGGCGCGTTCGGGCGCCCGAAGCCGAACCTGCGTCTGATCGGTTCGACGATCGTCCTCCTCCGTCGCGCGTCGCGCGCGCTCGACGACGGCGCGCTGTCGCTCGCCGTGACGCGCGACGGCGAAACGCTTTTCGAGATCGGGCGCGGCGTCCGCCCGTCGACGTTCGCCCGACTGCTCGGCATCCGTCGCTTCGCGTTCGGAAAGAAAAGAGCGTAGGCCCCATCGTGCGCGCCTCTCGCATCGTCCTCGGCGGCACGGTCGCCTCGTTCGCCATGGACGTCGTCCAAGCGGCCTGGACGCTCGCGTTCGAACGACGGCGCAATCCCGATCTCCACGACGAAGAGACCGACGCGATCGTTTCGGTCGTGAAGTTCGTCGCGCCGCTCGTTCCCGGCGATCTCGCGCGCACGCATCCGCGCACGATGGGACGGGCCGTGCACTACGTCTTCGGATGCGCGTTCGCGTTCGCGTACGCGTCCCTCCGAGCGCGCGCGCCGAAGATCGCGCTCGGAAACGGTACGGCGTTCGGCGTCGCGCTCTGGCTCGCGAGCGACGTCATCCTCATCCCGGCGGCACGACTCGGCCGACGCGGCGCGCGGTATTCGCGGACCGAACGACTCAACGCGCTCGCCTCCCATCTCGCCTACGGTATCGGGGTGGAAACGATCGTGCGCGAACGCGCGTGATCCGCGTCGCGCGTTCCGAGCGATCGCGCGCGCCCGGCATCCGACCGCGCCGCGGCTAGAATCTCGGGGCGGGGACCCGTCCGAAATAGACGAGTTGCACGTACGCGAGCGAGAGATCGCCGTCGAGTTTCGCGAGCCGCTCGCGCAAGAGCGTCAGATACGATTCCGTCCGATCGCCGTAGGCGGAGCGGACGCGCGCGCGCGACCGTTCGGAGCCGACGACCTCGTCGACGGAACGCGAGACGATCCACGGAACGACGCGCAAGGTTTTCGCGACGAGCGTCGACTCGTCGAACGCGGCGAAATCGCTACGCGAGCGATCGTCGAGCGGCGGGAGCTCGAGTTCGCGGATCACCTCGTCCCGAATGAGTCGGACGACGTCGCCGCGGATGAGCGCCTTCGACCAGATCGCGATCGTCCCGCCGGGACGGACGACGCGCGTCAACTCGGCGATCGCGGCCGCCTCGTCGAACCAATGAAACGCCTGCGCGCACGTCGCCGCGTCGAACGACGACGTCGGGAACGGTAACGCTTCCGCGCGCGCCGTCACGAACGTCGCGCCCGGCGCGCGCTCGCGCGCGATCCGTAACATCGGCTCCGAGACGTCGGCGCCCGTCACGCGGTAGCCGCGCGCGACGAGCTCGGCCGCCACGAGACCCGTGCCGCAGGCGAGATCGAGGATCCGCGCGCCCGGCGCCACGTCCCGCTCCGCGAGCGCTTCGTACACTTCCGCGGCGTAGCCGATCCGATACCGATCGTACTCGTCCGCGAGATCGTCGAAGCGCTCGGACGCGCGCACGAGCGGCGTTACCGCCGCCGGAAGCGTAGCGAGTTCGAGCGCATCCCCGTCGGCATGAACGACTGCGCGCGACCGCTCGCGCCGAGCGCGCGCGAGGGATTCTTCTCGAAGGTCGTCTCGGTGAGCAACACCGCGTCGGACGGACGTTCGCGACGACCCACGCGACCGATGAGCTGCTCGATCTCGCTCTCGCCGAAGGCGTCGGAATCGGTCACGACGATGAGGTCCGCCGCGGGGATGTCGAGCCCGCTCCCCACGAGATTCGTCGCCGCCAAGATCGCGGGCGCGCCCTCGCGGAAACTGCGCATCTCCTCGACGCGCGTCGTCGTGCCGTACACGTTGATGCCGCTACGTCGGACCCGCTTGCGATGCTCCGAGCTATCGGCCATATCGCCGCGGAGTTGCTGGACGGGGAGGCCGTAACTGTCTTCGAGTCGCTTCGCGAGCTTCGGCACGTCGACGCGCGTCCGTGCGATGACGAAGATCCGCGACTTGCGCTGGAGGTGTTCGCGGATGAGCGCGTCCGCGCGCGCGAGTTGCTCCGTCGGCGGTTCGCCCCAAACGCCCGGCGTCTTGTGGATCTTCGTGGGAAGCACGTCGAAGGGCATCGCGCGCATCGTGATCTCGTTACCGAACGCACCGACGCGTTCGAGAAAACGTCGTAACTCGTTGGGCGTCGCGGAGGCGAACAATAACGGGCAATCGAGGTCTTCGAGTAAGCGCAGGTGTTCGCGTTCGTCGAAGGCGTTCACGTCGTCGATGATCGTGAGCGCGCTCCGATCCAGGATCTCCCAGAGCGGGCGATTCGCGATCGTCATCGCGCTCCCGATCACGAAACGGACCGACCCGTTCGCGATCCCCTCGAGCGACGCGCGACGTTCGCCGGGCGAGATGCCGCCGTGCACCTCGGCGACGGTGAGTCCGGTGCCCTCGAGCCGATCTTTGAAGTAGGTGAAATCCTGACGGACGAGATCGCGCGTCGGCGCGATGAGGCAGACGTATCCGCCCGTGCGGAGCGCCTCGGCGACCGCGACGCGGAACATCACTTCGGTCTTTCCGGAACCCGTCGGCGCCTTCAGTAAGAATTCGAAGCGGCCGTTCGCGAGATCGTTTCCGATCGTCGTGACCGCGCGCGCTTGATCTTCCGTGAGCGTGAACGTCTCGCCCGGCTGGATGAGATCGTGCGCGAGCGCGACGATGTTCTCGTTTTTGTCGATGCGCTCCCAGATCTCCGAAAAGGGTTCCGCGGAAGTCGTTTGCGGCGCGCCCGCGGGCGCGCTCGGAACGGCCGAGGCGTTCGCGATCGTCTCGTCCGGCACGTCGTTCGGCACGGCCGGAACGGGGACCGGAACCACGACGACCGCGACCGACTCTGCGGCCGGCGTTTCGACGACGTCCGGACGCTCGAGCACGGCGACGTCGTAGTACACGTCGTCCTCGACGGGCGACGCGGCCGTCTCCGGCGCCGGGCGGATCGCACGGCTCGGCGGTTTGCGCGAGCGGGTGACGCGCTCGGCTTTCGGGCTCGCGCCTTTCGTCACGGACGGATGGCCCGCGACGGGCGGCGTCGCCGGGGGAAGGGCGGGCGTCGCGGCCGCGGGCGGCGTCTTCTCGCGCGGCGTCACCGCACGCGCCGTTTTCGACGATGCTTTCGCGGCCGTCGCGTTCTTCGCGATCGTGCTCGACCGGTTTCTGCTGCGGCCGTTCTACGCGAAGGACGCAACCTCGCAGCTGCTCGTGACGTTCGGCATCGCGCTCATCGTCGAAGAGGCCCTCAAGCTGATCTTCGGCGCGACGACGCAGCAGTACCCGATTCCGCCGGCGCTCATGTCGGCGATCTCGCTCGGACCG
>CAZZXB010000053.1:11342-18449 GCA_964658025.1 uncultured Janthinobacterium sp. | reverse complement strand
GTCCCTCGGCGTTCGCCGACGAGGCGGTTGTCCTCGCGATCGGCGCGTCGCTCCGCCTCCGGGTCGTCGCGCGCTCGCTCGAACCCGGCGGTACGGACGAAGCGCGCCTCCGCGCCGACCGGTACGCCCGGCTCGTCGAGATCGCGAAGGCGGTCGGCGCGACGCGGGTGCTCGCCGCGCATCACGCCCGCGATCAGACGGAGACCGTGCTGCTCGCGCTCTTCCGCGGGACGGGGCCGACCGGTCTCGCCGGGATGGCGCCCGCGCGCGCGCTGACGCCCGAGATCGGGCTCGCGCGCCCGTTGCTCGACGTCGAACCCGAGGTCTTGCGCGGGTACTGTGAGCGTCGTCATCTTCCGTACGCGCTCGATCCGAGCAATCGCGATCTCGACTATCGCCGTAATGCGGTGCGCGCGGCGCTCGCCGCGTTGCGCGGCTCGTTTCCGCGGCTCGACGCGGCCGTCGCGCGGTACGCCCGTCTCGCTCGAGAGAGCGACGGAGCGACGACCGAGCGCGCGGAGATCCGCGCGAGCCTGCACGCCTCGCTCCGCGCGCGCGGGCTCGCGGGCGACGTGACCTTCGAACGGTTGGACGCGGCGGCGGATGCGATCGAAGGTGCGCGTCCCGGGCGCCATTTTCTGGGGCGCGGCGTCGAAATCGTCGTCGAATGAATGCGGCGAGCGGCGCGGGCGCGGACGACCTTCCGAGCGGCGTCGCCGAAATCGTGTTCGACGCGGCCACGATCGCGGAGGCCGTCGGACGATTGGCGGAGGCCGTCGCCCGGGATGTCGGCGCTGAACCCGTTACGCTCGTGGGCGTGTTGAAAGGGGCACTGTTCTTTGCGGCGGATCTCGCTCGCGCGCTTCCGCCGACATGCGACGCACGTCTCGATTTCATCGTCGCTTCCAGTTACGGGAACGCCGACCGATCGAGCGGCCAGGTCCGTCTGCTCAAGGACACGAGCGAGAGCGTCGAGGGTAAGAACGTGGTGATCGTGGAGGATATCGTCGACAACGGGCTCACGCTCGCACACGTCGGGGCGCTCCTGCGCGATCGTCGTCCCAAAACGCTCCGCACGTGCGTTCTCCTCGACAAACCGTATCGTCGCGCGACGGGCGTCGTCGTCGATTACGTGGGCCTGAGAGCCCCCGATACCTTCATCGTAGGTTACGGCCTCGATTACCAAGAAAAATACCGCTCGCTCCCGTATCTCGCGAGGCTCGACGCTCGAGTCTTCGAAAGACGGGAGAACGTATCTCCGGAGGCCCTTATGACTCGCCAGCCGCTCGGGCTCCCCAGGGAATAGGATAGCAAGCACGTTGGGCAAGCACGTCAGATCGATCTTACTCGTCCTCTTCATCTTCATCGTGGTGATCTTCGTCGTGGACCGGATGGTCCTCAACCAAGCTCCGTCGACGAAGTTGACCTATTCGCAATTCGTCGATGCCGTCAACGACAACAACGTCGCGAAGGTCATGATCTCCGGCCACGACGTGGCGGGAGAACTCAAACATCCGACGGCCGCGATCGCGAGCGGCGAGACGAAGTTCACCACGACCGTCGGCGACGCCGATCCGATCGCGGCGACGCTGCAGAAGCACGGCGCCGACGTCACCTACGACAATCCGCAGTCGACGCCGTTCCTGAGCATGGTGCTCCAGATCGTGCCGTTCGCGCTGATGGCGATGCTCTTGCTCTTCATCCTACGTCAGGCGCAGAGCGGCGGCAGTCAGGCGCTCTCGTTCGGTCGGTCGCGCGCGAAGTTGCAATCGGAGAATCGTCCGAAGGTCACGTTCAACGACGTCGCGGGGATCGAGGAAGCGAAAGAAGAGCTCGGGGAAGTCGTCGAGTTCCTGAAGTTTCCGAAAAAATTCCAAGCCCTCGGCGCGCGCATCCCCAAGGGCGTGTTGCTCCTGGGTCCGCCGGGTTCGGGAAAGACGCTCCTCGCCCGCGCGATCGCGGGTGAGGCGGGCGTGCCGTTCTTCTCGATTTCGGGTTCCGACTTCGTCGAGATGTTCGTCGGCGTCGGCGCCTCGCGCGTCCGCGATCTGTTCGAACAGGCGAAGAAGAGCGCGCCCTGCATCATCTTCATCGACGAGATCGACGCGGTCGGTCGTCAGCGCGGCGCCGGTCTCGGCGGCGGTCACGACGAGCGCGAGCAGACGCTCAACCAGCTCCTCGTCGAGATGGACGGCTTCGATCAGAACACGGGCGTCATCTTGATCGCGGCGACGAATCGCCCCGACGTGCTCGATCCCGCGCTCTTGCGCCCGGGCCGCTTCGACCGGCAGATCGTCGTCGATCGTGCCGACGTCAAGGGACGCGAAGCGATCCTCGGCGTGCACGCCAAGAACAAACCGCTCTCGAAAGAGATCTCGCTCGGCACGCTCGCGAAGCGGACGCCCGGATTCTCCGGCGCCGATCTCGAGAATCTCCTCAACGAAGCGGCGTTGCTCGCGGCGCGTCGGAACAAGTCGATCATCGAGATGAGCGACTGCGAGGAAGCGATCGATCGCGTCGTCGCGGGTCCCGAGCGCAAATCGCTCGTGATGTCGCAAAAAGAAAAAGAGAATACGGCGTATCACGAGTCGGGTCACGCGATCGTCGGCGGCCTCCTCCCGATGGCCGATCCCGTGCACAAGGTGACGATCATCCCGCGCGGCATGGCGCTCGGCATCACGTGGTCGCTCCCCGACGAAGATCGTCATTCGCGGACGAAAAACGAACTGCTCGCGCAGATCACGATGGCGCTCTCCGGACGGATCTCGGAAGAGATCAAATTCGGCGACGTCACGACGGGTGCGTCGAACGATTTCGAGAAGGCGACCGAACTCGCGCGCCGGATGGTCACGCAGTACGGCATGTCGGATTCGCTCGGACCGATCCAGTACGGCCGCGGCAACCATCAGGTCTTCCTGGGACGCGATTTCGGCGAAGACCGGAATTACTCCGAGGAGATCGCGGGTAAGATCGACGGCGAGGTCCGGCAGATCATCGAGAGTTGCTATGCGGACGCGAAGCAACTGCTCAAGGGAAACTGGACGAAGGTCGAACGCATGGTGGCCTCGCTCCTGGAGCACGAGACCGTCGATACCGACGAGGTCGTCGCGATCCTCAACGATCTTCCGTATCCGCGTAAGATGGACGGCGGAACGCCCGACCTGCCGCGTGCGGCGTCGACGGCGCTCGAGCCCGAAGTGCAACGGTCGGAGAAGCCGAAGCGGCTCCCTCCGAACATCTCGCCGGAGCCGGCATAGCGGCTCGCGGCCTGGAGGGCCCTCCGATGGTGGTCAACGTTCGACGGCTACGGGCGCACGCGCTCGTAGCCGTTCTCGTCTCGGCGCTCGTCGCGCCTGCGGGTGCCGCACCCGGCACCGCGACGAAAAGCGCGCTCCCCGATCTCGGCGCGGGCGTCTCCGTGTCGCGCCTACTCGACGGCGGGACGGCGATCGTGAGCCCGCAAGCGGGCGCGCCCGTCGCGGCGATCGAGCTCTGGTACCGCGCGCCCTCGATCGGTTTCGATTCCAAGGCCCAGCCGTCGATCGCGCGTCTCGCCGCGCAGACGGTCGCCGCCTCGAAGCCGCTCGTCGGCGATCCGCTCGGCACGGTGATCGCGAATGCCGGCGGCCGTCTCGCGATCACGGTCTACACGGATTCGGTCGAGATCTCGGCGGCGGTCCCCGCGTCGCAGGCGAACGCGATCGTCAAAGCGATGACGACGGCGTACTTCGCGCCCGTCGTCACGGACGACGGCTTCCGCTCCGCGCAGCACGACGTCGGTCAGGAAGCGCTCTTCTCGTCCTTCGATCTCGAAACGGTCGTCCGCAACGCGCTCTTCGCGCAGCTCTTCACGGATGGTCCGCAACACTACCCGACCCTCGGCGAGGCGCGCGACGTCGCTTCGATGCGGATCGACGACGTGCGGAAGTTCGCGACGCGCGCGTTCCGATCGGCGAACGCGACGCTCGTCGTGAGCGGCACGGTCGACGCCTCGGTCGCCGCGTCGGCCGTTGCGGGACGGAAGGATCCGAGCACCGACGCCGTCCCCGAGTCGTACGCGAAGGGGACGCTCGCGACGGATCCGGCGCCCGCGCAGAAATCGTTCGTCGAGACCTCCGGCGGATACGGCTGGATCGGCCCGGCGATCGCGGACGAACGCGAGGCGACGGCGCTCGACTTCATCGCCGACTACCTCTTCCGGCCCGATTCGGGCGCGGTCACGAAAACGGTCGCGGCGAAATTCCCCGATGCCGTGCTCGTCGGTCAATTCGTCACGCTCCACGATCCGGGCGTCCTATTCGTGGCGTATTCGGGGAAGGATCGGGCCGCGGTCCGCGCCTCCGTCGACGACGGCTTGAGCTCGGTCCGCAAACCGCTCGCGAGCGACACCTTCCGCGCGGCGCTCGCGGCGTTCGAGTACCATCTGCTCGGCGACGTCCAGACGCCGACCGGTCGCGCCGACAGCCTCGGCTGGTACAGCATCGAAGGCGCGCCGGACTACGCACCGGGGCTCGGCGGCGAGTCGGGCGCGTACTTCAAAGCCGCGGCTTCGCTGACGCCGGAGTTCGTCGCGGCGACGGTCGACAAATATCTCGCGAAGCCGCCGGCGGTCGTGACGCTCGCGCCGCAAGCCGCGCTCCCGGAGGGCCCACGATGATCCGACCGATTTCGATCCGGTTCGCCGCGGCCGTGCTCGGCGTCGCGACGTTGCTCGCGGCCGCCCCGGCACCGAGCCTCGTCTCCCGCTACCCGGTCGCCGTCGCGCGAACGATCGACGCGACGTCGCTCGTCGACGAGACCGACGCGGGCGCCGCGCTCGGCGGCGTGCAGATCTTCGTGGCGGCCGGTCTCTCGCGCGAACCCGCGAACGAAAACGGGATCGCGGCGCTCCTCGCCGAGTGCGTCCTGCGCACGCCCGTCGGCGGCGTGCCGCTCCGCGACGCGATCGCGACGGGCGGCGGTTCGATCTCCTATACGATCGACGGGCTCTCCACGCGCTATTACGTCGAATCGAAACCGGCGGCGTTGCCCGCGCTCGTGGCGCTCGTCGCCAAGGCGCTCGCCGCGCCGGACGTCACGCCCCAGACGCTCGCCTCCGCGCGCGCCGGCCTCGTCGGGCGCATCGCGGACTCGGAGCGCAGCGCGCTCTCGGTCGGGATCGCGATGATCCGTCGCTCGCTCTACGCATCGGGCTCGGGTCTTCCGGCGCTCGGATCGCCCGCCACGCTCGCCGCGCTCGGCGCGCACGACGTCGCGAATTTCTACAAGGCGACGTACGTGCGGTCGGCCGTGTCGTTCAGCGTGGTCGGGAGCGCGGTTCCGGCACTCGACGGCTCGCTCGCGGACGTCGCGCGCGCGCTTCCGGTCGGTGCGGTCGCGCCCGCCGACGAGCGCGTCCGACCGATTCCGGCCGAGGCGCCGCGGATCGTCGCGCATCGCGACGTCGGCGCGCCCTGGATCGTCGTCGGGTTCGCCGCGCCCGCGCCGGGGAGCGCGGATTTCGGCGCGATGCTCGTGTTGCAGGTCTTGCTCGCGAACGCGTTCGAGCGCGATAGCGCGACGACGCTCGGCTTCGTCGAACGCTCGGTCGGCGCGTTCTATCTCTACGACACGGCGCCCGCGAGCGTCGTCGTCTACGTCAACGGCACGCTCGTCGATCCGGGCGTGGCGCTGCGCGAAGTGTTGCTCGCCTCCAAATCGCTCGCCGGAAAACCGCTCGGCGACGTGCCGCTCGCGCACTTCAAGACGCTCGCGGAAGGGCAGTTTCTCGAGGACTCGGTGAGCTTCTCCGACCGCTCGTATCTGCTCGGAAATCTGGCGGCGCAGGGTCTGGGTCCGGACGCGATCAACGGCGCGCTCGCCGCGCTCGAGAAAACGACGGGTTCCGACGTCGAGCGCGTCGCCAAACGTTACCTGCAACGCTACGTCGTCGCGCTCGTGCTCCCGAGGCAGACCGCCGCGGCGACGGGGCCGTAACCGCGCCGAGCCCGGGCGCCGGCGGACGCCGCACGGCGCTCGTCCACGACTACCTCAACCAGCGCGGCGGCGCGGAACGCGTGTTCCGCCACGTCGCCGATCTCTATCCGGCCGCGCCGGTCTATACGTCGATCTGCGATCCGCGCGCGACGGGCGATCTCGTCGACCCCGCGCGCGTGCGGACGTCGTTCCTACAGCGCATCCCCACGGCGAACCGGAATTTTCGTTTTCTCGCGCCGCTCTATCCGCGCGCGTTCGAATCGTTCGATCTCTCGGGTTACGATCTCGTCGTGAGCACGACGACCGCATGGGCGAAAGGCGTGCGCTTCCGCGACGACGCGGTCCACGTGTGCTACATCCACACGGTGAGCCGTTTCGCGTTCGATTTCGAGCGGTACGTCGGCGGCTTCGGCATCGGGACGTTCGCGCGACCGCTCGTCGGCGGGCTCGTCGCGTGGGATCGCGCGGCGGCGGCCCGACCGACCGCGTTCATCGCGAACTCGCGCAACGTGGCGACGCGCGTCCGAAAATACTACGGTCGTGAATCGTTCGTCGTGCCGTGCCCGGTCGACGTCGATCGCTTCTCGATCGGCGACGGTTCGGGCGATTACTATCTCGTCGTATCGCGCCTGCTCGCGTACAAACGCGTGGACGTCGCGATCGAGGCGTGCCGGCTCGCGGGCGTGCGACTCGTCGTCGTCGGCGACGGTCCGGCGCGGCGCGCGCTCGAGCGGACGGCGGTCGGTTCGCGCACCGAATTCCTCGGCGCCGTCGACGACGCGGCGTTACGCGCGATCGTCGGTCGCGCGCGCGCGGTCATCCTACCGGGAGAGGAAGATTACGGGCTCGTGCCGCTCGAGGCGAACGCGGCGGGACGGCCGGCGATCGCGTACGGGCGCGGCGGCGCGCTCGAAACGATCCGGCCCGGCGTGACGGGCGAACATTTTCCGCGACCGACGGCGGCATCGCTCGCGGGGATCCTCGCGCATTTCGATCCGCGTCGGTACGCGCCCGAGGAACTCCGCCGACACGCGGAGCGCTTCTCACCCGCCGCGTTCAAGATCCGTTTCGCCGCCGCCGTCGACGACGTCGTTCGCGCGCACGCCGAGCGCCGTTCGTCGTAGGATCGCG
>CAZZXB010000053.1:0-11332 GCA_964658025.1 uncultured Janthinobacterium sp. | reverse complement strand
GGCGAACGCCCGCGCGCGCGCGCGCGCGTCCCGCATGGCGCCCGGGTCGTCGAGGAGGCGTCGTATCGTATCCGCCCAGGCGCGCGCGTCGCGGGGATCGAGCGAGATCGCGGCGCCGTCCGTCGCTTCGGGGAGGGCGCCGCGGTCGGAGGCGACGACGGGCGTCCCGCAGGCGAGCGCCTCGACGGCGACGAGTCCGAAGCCCTCGGCGAGCGAGGGCACGAGCACGACGTCGGCGTTGCGCAAGAGCGCGAGGAGCACGGCGTCGCTCGCGGCGATCTCGTAGCCGTGCGCGCCGCACGCGCGCGCGTACGCGCGGTCTTCCGGCGAGAGTTCGCCGACGACGACGAGCGCCTCGCCCGGTGCGCGGAGCGCGAGCGCCGCGGCTTCGAGCGCGAGACGGACGTTCTTGCGCGCTTCGCGTGCCCCGACGACGACGACGAAGCGCGTTCCGGCGAGCGGCGCGGGGACGCTCGAGAATCCCGGGACGAACGCGGGATCCGGATCGGGTCGGACGATCGCGATCCGCCCTCGCGAAAGGCGGAGTTCGCGCGCGATCTCCTCGGCGCTCCAAGCGGAGAGCGTGACGACGAGCGCGGCGCGTCTCGCCGCGCGTTCGATCGGCGCGCGCTCGCGCCGACGTCCGACGACGTCGCGGGCGGGCTCCGTGAACGCGAACGCGTCGGCGATGCTGACGACGGCCGGCGCCGCACATCGAAAGCGCATGCCGTTGAAGGGATACCACGCGACGTCGTACGCGCCGCGCGACGCGGCGCTCGCGGGCGGCGCGATCGTCGCGTCCGGAAATTCTCCCCGCAGCGCGCGCGCGTCGGCCGCGCCCGCGAGATACGTCGTCCGCACGTCCGTCGCGCGCGCGAGTTCGGCGAGGACCGCGCGCGCGAGGCGTCCCATCCCGCGACGATCGCGAACGAGGTTCGCCGCGTCGACCGCGACGCGGAGCGTCGCGCTATTTCGCGTGGAAGCCGAGGACCGCGACGATCGATACCGCGTTGAAGAGCCCGTGCGCGGTGACGTTCGACCAATACGACCGCGTGCGCGCGTACACGTACGCGAGCACCATCCCGCCGAGTGCGAGCGGGATCGAAATCGTGAGGAGCTGACCGGCGAGTTGGTTCGCCTCTCCCTGCACGTGGGCGAGACCGAAAAGCGCGCCGCTCGCGAGCGCCGCGCCGAACACGCTCGCGTACCGCGTGAACGCGTTGAAGAGGAAGACGCGGAAGGTCAGTTCTTCGACCATCGGTCCGAGGACGATCCCGATCGCGGCGAACAACGCCTTCTGGAATGGGGTTTTGAGCCCGTGGAGCACGACGATCGCGGCTTCGTCCGCTTTCTGATGCGAGAGCGCCACGATCGCGCTACCGATGCCGCTGACGGCGATCCACATCACCACGGCGCCGACGACGCCGACGCCGAGATCGATCGCGCTCGGTTTACGGAAGCCGAGTTCCGCGAGCGGCGCGCGCGCGAGCCGCGGCAGGACGACGAGTAAGAAGAGCGCCCACGGAACGTAGACCGCGATCTGCAACTGCAGCAACGTATCGGGCGACTTCGGATCGAAATGGCCGAGCGCGCGCGCGACGATCGCGTAGAGCGTCGTGGAGACGACGATCACCACCAGTAAACCGATAACCGTCAGGACGACGTAGCCCGCGGGCCACGCGTTAGGCGCCCAGGCGATCCGCGAGGGCGCCGAAAGCGGTGAGGTCGAGTTGCTCCGCACGAATCTCCGAATCGACGCCCATGGCGTTCAAGGCGGCCTGCGTTCGCGCGCGCTCGATGTGGAGCGAGAGCGCGAGACCGTTCGCCAGGGTTTTGCGGCGGTACGCGAAGGCCCCGCGTACGACCTGCAGTAGGAAGGCCGGGTCGCGGGTCTCGACCGGAGGCCGCGCGTGACGCTCCATGACGACGACCGCGCTATCCACCTTCGGCCGCGGATGGAACACCGCGGGACCGAGCGCGAACGCGCGGCGCACCGACATCGCGTACGAGACGGCGAGCGTGAGGCTTCCGTACTGCGGCGTGCTCGGTCGCGCGACGAAGCGATCGGCGACGTCGCGTTGGACCATCGCGACGATGCGATGCGGCGGTCGCGGGAGCTCGATGAGGCGCATGATGAGCGGCGTCGCGACGTTGTAGGGAAGGTTTCCCGCGGCGCACCACGCACCGTCCGGCACCGCGGCGTCGTAATCGAACGCGAGCGCGTCCGCGGCGACCACCTCGACGCCCGAGAGATCGTCGCGCGCGCGTAGGATCTCGACGAGATCGTCGTCGATCTCGAGCGCCGTGACGATCGCACCGGCGTCGACGAGCGCTCGCGTGAGCGCACCCGTCCCCGCGCCGATCTCGACGACGCGATCGCCCGGACGGTCGACGCTCGCGAGCGCGATCCGTCTCGCCGCGCCGCCGTCCATCAAAAAGTGTTGACCGAGTCGCTTTTTCGGACGGATCCCGCGCGATGCGAGAAGCTCGCGCGGATGGGACGGTCGTTCGTTTATTTTACGACGTAGACCGTGACCGTGCGACGGCCGAATTGCAACGCGTCGGCGAGTTTGTCGAAGCCGAGATCGACGCGGTGACCGACGATCGAGCCGCCCGTGTCGCCCGCGACGGCACGACCGTATCCGGGAACGAATAATTTCGTGCCGAGCGGGATCACGTGCGGGTCGACGGCGACGACGCCGTACCCCGCGTGCGCGCCGCTTTTCGTGAAGCCGCTACATCCGTAACACGACGCCGTGTAGGCGGTCGCGATCACGTGGAGCGCCGCGCCGACGAAGTGTAGCGCACCGCTGAATCCGCGCGCGGCGACGCCGGCGAAGGCGATGCTCGGTCCCGAGCCGTGGACGACGATCCGCGGTTGTTGCGAGCGGACGATGCGATAGCCGAGCACGGTTTTCGTCGGCGCCCCGCCGTCGTGCTGCTCGATCCGGATCTTCGTCACGCGGATCCCGGCGCGACCGCGCGAGATCGTCCGCACCGTTCCGGCGGGGAGCGATCGATCGCTGCGAACCTTCGTCGTCGGGGCGATCCGCTGTGGGACGTCCCGCGTCCACACGCGGACGTGCACGACGCGGACGACTTCGCCCGGATAGATCGCTTCGTCGACGCGCGGGGAGACGCGAATTCCGGGTCCGAGCGCGACGCGTTCGCGAACCAGGAGCGCTCCGACGTTTTCGGCGGAACTGCGGACGGTGCGGTGCTCCGAGCCGACGACGAGCTTGACGGTCTCGGCGGAGCGATAGACCACGCGCGACCCGTCGGTCACGGGATTCGAGAGCGGAGCGGAGACGTAATCGCCGCGGCCCACGCGGATGCCGCGTTCCTGCAGGAGATCGCCGATGCTCGACGCCGTCGTCGCGAAGGTTTCCGTGCGGCCCGCACTCACGAGCGTGACCGTCGACACGACGTTCGCGCCTTGCGTCGCGTCGTTCGCGTCGGCGCTTGCGGGGAGGGATGCGAAGAGAAAAAATCCGAGACTTATGAGCCCGCTGGAAAGTACTCGCGAATGCGCTCGATCATTGAAGATCAACACGGCTCCTTTCTGGACTGCATCGAAATCGTTACCTCGCGACACCGCCCATTTCCGGGGGCGTCGCTCGAAGTCGCGTTCGCGCAAGTTTGCAAAGTAGCGGCTGACCCTTCCACCATGCGGAAGGAAACCACGCTCTGATGTTCGGTCGCGGGGGTACGGCGACCGTCAGAACTCGGCCAAGGTAACACAGTCGCGCGAGGTCGTCAAATCGTTTTGTATCTCTTGACGGAAGGAGATAGGCTTCCACGTAACGGGCCGTGTAATTACTTTTCGGTGGAGGCCGTACGCGTCGGGCTGTTTACCGAATGTTATCGGCCGATACAAAACGGTATCGTATCGTCGATCGACGCGCTCGCGCACGCGCTTCGTGAACGGGATCACGTTCCGATAATCGTCACGCCCCACATGCCGCGCTATCGCGATCGCGATCGGACGACCGTCGTGCGCGTCCCCTCGTTACCGCTTCCGACGCCGACGTCGTATCGTCTGACGATTCCGTATCTTCCGTCGTCGCTCGGCGAACTCGCGATCGCGCACGCGCACTCGCCGTTCGTAACGGGCGCGCTCGCCGCGCGATACGCGCGTCGCGCGCGCGTTCCGCTCGTCTTCACCTATCACACGCAGTTGGAAGCGTACGCGCATTACGTTCCGTTCGAAGCGCGCGCGACGCGCGCCGCCGCATCGTTCGTCACGCGATCGTTCGCGAACGACGCCGATACCGTCGTCGTTCCGACCGCCGCGATGGAGCGGCGCTTGCGCGATCTCGGCGTGACGTCGCCGATCGTCGTGATCCCGAGCGGTATCGACGTCGGCGCGTTCGCCGCGGGTCGTCGTCGCGATGCGGTGCGCGCGAGACTCGGCGCGCGATCGGACGACGCGCTCGTGCTCGTCGTCGGTCGACTCGGTCGCGAGAAGAATATCGAGTTCGCGCTCGCCGCATTCGCGCGCGCGGACGATTCGCGCGCGCGTCTCGCGATCGTCGGCGACGGCCCGCACCGCGTCGCGCTCGAACGCGAGGCGGCCCGACTCGGGATCGCGTCGCGCACGACGTTCGTGCGGGAACTCGTCCGTTCCGAACTCCCCGACGTCTACGCGTCGGCCGACGTGCTCGCGTTCGCGAGCCGGAGCGAGACGCAAGGCCTCGTCCTGGTCGAAGCGCTCGCCGCCGGCACGCCGATCGTCGCGCGGGATACGCCGCAGACGCGCGACGTGCTCGGCGGAGCGGAGACGCTCGTCGACTCGGACGACCCGCACGCGTTCGCGGCGGCGCTGCGCGAGCGTCTCGCCGCGCCGTCCCGCGCCGTCCCGGCATCGGCGTGGCGGTTCGACCGCGGCGCGCTCGGCGACCGGCTCATCGATCTCTACGCGACGCTCATCGCGCGCGGCCGATCCCGCGCGACGACCGCCCGCACCGCGGGACCCCTCCGGCCCCCCGCTTGACATCGAACGTACGTTCGACGTACGATGGGGAAAAAGAGGATCATGCTGATGGAAAAACGCGGTGGCTCGAACTCGGTCGTCGTGACGCTCGGATTCGCGGCCGATGCGCAGGGAAACGGCGTCGCCTTCGGGCGGGTTCGTCGCGGGGCTCGCGAGTCGTCGATCCGCGTTGCCTTCGTCGCGCCGCAACGCCCGGTTCTCGAGGGCCGGGACACGAGTTACGCGGCGCTCCGCGCGACCGCCGAATTCTTGCGCGAGCGCGGCGTTCGGGAAGCGATCTTTCGCATCGCCGACGGGCGCGTCGTCGAAGAAGTACGGGATCGCACGGCGCTCCCGACCGCGCTCCTACTTCCCTACATCGCGCTTCGCTGCAGTCTCAACCGTTTCGCCGACTTCTCGATCGCGTCGGCGACGGACGACGAGGTCGCCGATTTGGTCGCTCGCGCGCGAGCCGAGGTGTCGCTGCACGTCGCCGCCTGAGCGGCACCCGTACGCGGACGTTGCGCGACCCGCAATCGCTCGACCGGCGCGATCTCCCGCGGGACACGATCGCGCTCGCGCGGTTTCTGATCGGAACGACGCTCGTCGGCGCCGCCGAAAACGGAACGTGCGTCGCACGGATCGTCGAGACCGAAGCCTACCTTCCGGACGACGCGGCCTCCCACGCGTTTCGCGGACGGACGGCGCGAAACGCCGCGATGTTCGGCGACCTCGGGTGCGCGTACGTCTACTTCATTTACGGAGCCTGGTACTGTCTCAACGTCGTGAGCGAGGCGCGGGGCGTCGGCGGCGCGGTGTTGTTGCGCGCCGCGGAACCGCTCGCCGGACTCGAGCTCATGCGCGTCCGTCGCGGCGAGCGGCCCGATCTCTGTCGGGGTCCGGGCCGTCTCGCCCAAGCGTTCGGCATCTCGCGACTCCACGACGGTCTCGATCTCTGCGAGCCCGGACCGCTCCGGCTCGGCGCGCCCTCCGCGACGCGCGGTCCGATCGGCACGAGTCGCCGGATCGGCCTTACGAAAGAGGTCGACCGTCCGTTACGTTTTTTCGAACGCGGCAACGCATTCGTCAGCGGTCCGATATCGCTTAACCGCTGAAGTTCCGTCTCGCCCGGCGCGGCGCGGGGAAGTAAGCGCCCGCGAGCGGCGAACGTCACCGGCCGTGCGCCTCCAAAAATATCTCGCTCATGCGGGGGTATCGTCGCGACGCCGTGCGGAGGAATTCATCGTCGCCGGCCACGTCCGCGTCAACGGGACCGTCGTCCGCGAGCTCGGGACGAGCGTCGTCGCGGGCGACCGCGTCGAGCTCGCGGGAAAACTCGTTCGCGTCGCGGACGAACGTCGGTACCTCGTGCTGAACAAACCGCTCAAGGTGATGACGACGATGCGCGATCCCGCCGGCCGGCGGACGGTCGCGTCGCTCGTGCCGCGCGAGCCCGGTCGCGTCGTTCCCGTCGGGCGTCTCGATTACGATACGTCGGGCGTGCTCCTGATGACCGACGACGGCGATCTCGCGCACCTGCTCACGCATCCGCGGTTCGGCGTCGAGAAGACGTATCGCGCGGTCGTCGGGGGTCGGCTCGCGGGCGCGGATATGAAGCGTTTCATCTCCGGGATGCGTCTCGACGACGGCAAGAGCGAGCCCGCGAAGATCCGCGTCGTCCGCGTCGGGCCGGCGAGCTCCGAAGTCGACGTCACGATCCACGAAGGGCGCAACCGGCAGGTCCGCCGCATGTTCGAGGCCACGTCGCATCCGGTGCTCGCGCTGACGCGCTTGCGCTTCGGTCCGCTCTCGCTCGGCGATCTGCGACCGGGCGTGTGGCGCGACGCGACCGATAAGGAACTCGCGTCGCTGCGGGCGATCGCGCGGATGGCCGCGGAGGACGCGCCGTGAGCGTGCGCGGGATCCGCGGCGCGACGACGGTCGATCGCGACGAGGCCGAAGCGATCCTCGGCGCGACGGAAGAACTCGTGCGCGAACTCGTCGCGGCGAACGATCTGCGTCCGGAGGACATCGGCTCGGCACTGTTCACGGTCACGCCCGACCTCCATGCGGAGTTTCCGGCCGCGGCGGCGCGGCGGATCGGGTGGACGATGGTCCCGCTCCTGAACTTCACGGAGATCGGCGTCCCCGGTCGCCTGGCGCGCTGCATCCGCGTGCTCTTGCACGTCAACACCGAACGGGCGCAGGCGGAGATGGTGCACGTCTATCTGCGCGAGGCGGTATCGCTGCGTCCCGATCTCGTATCGCGTAGCGCGAATCCCCAATGACCCGCCGGGCGAGCGGCGCCCGCGTCGGCATCGCGGGGACGGGCCTGATCGGCGCGTCGATCGGCCTGCGCGCGCGGGAGACGGGCGACCGCGTCGTCGGCTGGGATCCGCACGCGCCGAATCTCGCGAGCGCGCATCGGCGCGGCGCGATCGAGGAACCCGTCGCTTCCTTCCGCGACCTCGCGGACGGCGTCGACGTCCTCGTGCTCGCCGCGCCCCCCGATTCCGTCTCGGAGGCGCTCGCGCTCCTCGCGCGCGATCCGGGGACCGCGACGCTCGTGCTCGACGTCGCCTCCGTCAAGGCGCGGATCGCGCGGGCGGGTCGGGGCGTTCGGACGTTCGTCGCGACGCACCCGATCGCGGGATCGCACGCGAGCGGTCCGGGCGCCGCGGACGCGCGGCTCTTCGAAGGCCGCTCGTGGGCGTACGATCCGGGCGCCGCGAGCGCGTCGGTCGTCTCCGCGCTCGCGTTCATCGAGCGGATGGGCGGCGTTCCGATCGCGATCGATCCCGACGAGCACGATCGGATCGTCGCGGCGACCTCGCACCTCCCGCAACTCGTCTCCGCCGCCCTCGGCGCGCGCTTCGGCGAGCCGGGGCGCGCGCGCGCGCTCGACCTGAGCGGTCCCGGACTCGCGTCGATGCTGCGGCTCGCGGGTTCGTCGTGGCCGCTTTGGGAAACGATCCTCGCAGCGAACGCCGAGAACGTGGCGCGGGAGTTGCGTTCGTTCGCGGACGTACTCGCCGGCGCCGCGCGGGCGCTCGATTCGGACGATCGCGCGCCGCTCGCAGCGTTGTTTCGCGCGGGTGCGGAAACGACGGCGTTCCTCGGGCGCGACGATCGCGTCGCCGCGCCCGTTTCGCAGACGACCACGCTCACCGACGAGAGGATATGATTGTGTACCTGAGACTTTCGCTTGCGGCAGCCGTCGCGATCGCGGCGCCGATGCCGGCGCTCGCGCAGAGCGCCCCCGCTTACTACACGCCGCCGAAGCTCCTCACGCGCGGGAAGAACACGACGCCGGTCGCCGGCAACGGGACGGTCGTCGTCCAGGTGCTCGTCGACAAGAGCGGCACGTTCAAAGTGCAACGCGTCGTGCGCACGACGAACGCGGCGGACAATGCGGCCGCGCTCGAGATCGCGAAATCGTCGACCTACGCGCCCGCGACGCGCGGCACCGTCAAGCAGACGGCCTTCTACGATTTCACGCTGAAGTTCGTCGGAACCCAGGCCTCGGCGTCCGACGAGAGCGAGGCCCCGGGCGGAGAAGCGGCGTTCGGACGGATGCTGCGGTCGGGGAACTATCGAGGCGCCAAGACCGGTCTCGTCGCGTACGTGCAAGCGCATCCGGACGACCAAAAAGCGCAGGCGGATCTCGGCGCGGCGAACGTGTTTCTCGGCAACTACGCCGATGCCGCCGCCGCGTTCGACAAAGCGGGGACGCTTCCGTCGGCCGTCAAGCCGCTCGCCTCGAAAGCGTACGCGGAGACCGCCGCCGCCAAGCTCAAGACGAGCGACGCGCCGGGCGCCGTCGCCGCCGCGAAGCGCGCCGTCGATCTCTCGCCGACGTTCTACGCGTACAACACGCTCGGTCTCGCGCAATCGCAGGCCGGCGACCCGACGTCGGCGATCGCCGCGTTCGAAAGCGCGCGGAACGTTGGGTCCAAAGACTCAAGCGTGAAGCCCAAAGAGCGCGCGCTCGTCGATTCCAATCTCGTCTCGACCTATCTCGACGCGGGCAAACCCGACGAGGCGAAGACCGTCGCCGCCGAAGCGCAACAACTCGATCCGAGTTCGCAGAGCACGCAGAGCGCCTACGCGAACTACTACGTCAAACAGGCGACCGCGGCGACGAAGGCGAGCAAAGACGCCGACGCCGCGGCGCTCTACGAGCAGGCCGCGCTCGCGGCTCCGGGTCAAGCCGCTCCGCTCTACGCGCAGGCCGCCGTGTCGTATCTCAACATCAAACCGACCGCCGATAACGCGAAGGCGAAGGCGGACGCCGACAAATCCCTGGCACTCGCGCCGGACGGCGCCGTCGCGAATTTCGCCGCGGGCGTCGCGCTCGCGAACCAAGCCGGAAAGCAAAAAGACGCGCTCGTCTTTCTCAATAAGGCCGACGCATCGGCGAAGACCGGCAGCGATCCCGCGTTGACGGCGGCGATCGAAAATGCCATCAAACAAGTCGGCGGAACGAAGTAACGACCGCACTAGGAGAACGTTCCGACCGTGGTAAACACCGAGGCCTCGCGACTGGTCTTTGGTGTCACCTGGGTGACGTCGTCCGGCTCGAATACCTACGCGTAGCACTCTTGGAGGCGCCGCAGCAGCGTGTTTAGTGGATTTCTCGAACTGATCAAGCAGGGCGGTCCGGACATGATCGTCCTGATCGTGCTCTCCGTCATCGTGGTCGCGGTCGTGATCGAACGCCTCGCGTTCTTCGCCCGAGAGAAGGGCGACACGAAAGGCTTGCTTCGCGCGCTCAGCCAGCGTATCGCCGTCGACGACATCTCGGGCGCGGTGAAACACTGCAACCAGAGTCGCGGCATGCTCCCGCGGATCCTCGCCTTCGGTCTCCAGCGCGGAACGAAAAATCGCGCGGACATCACGGATGCGCTCTCCATAGCGTTGATGGAGAACCTCAATCTCTTGGAGCGCAACTTGGGCGTCGTCGGCACGATCGCGGTCATCGCACCGTTCGTCGGTCTCTTCGGAACCGTTCTCGGTATCATCCACGCGTTCCAAGACATCGCGCTCAGGGGCAACTCGACTCCCGCCGTCGTCGCCGCGGGCGTCGGCGAAGCGCTCGTCACGACGGCGGCCGGACTTCTCGTCGCCGTCATCTCGGTCGTGTTCTTCAATTACTTCAAAACCCAGATCAAGGGCTACAACCAAGAGATGATCGTCGCGGCGAACCAACTCGCCGAGATCCTGCACTTCCACAATATCGGAGAACCGATCCCGACGGATCTCTATCAGCCCGTCGGCGCGCGGGCCGCCGCGGCGACCGCGAAGTAGCGGGCCTCCCACTCTATGTCGCTCGTCGGATCGCAACAAGACGATGAAGTCATGGCGGAGATCAACATCACGCCGTTCACGGACGTGTTGCTCGTCTTGCTCATCATCTTCATGATCCTCGCGGCGCTCGTCACGCCTCCGGGCTTCCAAAAAGAACTTCCGAACAACAACGACCCGAATCAGTCGCAAAGCCAGAAGAATCCGAAGCAGATCGACGTCGAGGTCAACAATCGCGGCGTGATCTTCGTCGACGACGTCCGCACGGACGAACGCGGGATCTACGGCGCGATGAACGACGCGGTCGCGAAGAAGGGGCGCATCCACGTGGCGATCACGGCCGACACGAAGGCACCGTACGGGACGATCATCCGCATCCTCGACGCGGCCAAGGAGTCGAATCTCGACGACGTCGGATTCGTGACCTCGTAACATGGCCGTCACGACGAGCAACGACGACGACGTCATGTCGACGATCAACATCACGCCCTTCACGGACGTGTTGCTGGTCCTCCTGATCATCTTCATCATCCTCGCATCCGTCACGAAAGAGCCGCTCCTGCCGCTCGCGAAAAATGCCGACAAGGTGAAGGCCTCGCAGATCTTGGTCTACATCGACGATAAAGATCACATCCAAATCGGATCGAATTCGGTGAGCGTCGCCGACGCGCCGGCGGCGTTTCACGAATTGCAACTCCAGACGAACAATAATTTCAACAGCGTGATCATCAAGGCGACGCCGAAATCGAGCTACGGCGTCATCCTGCAAGTGATGGACGCGGCGAAGAAAGAGAATCTGACGAATTTCGGCTTGGCGAACAAGACGGAAGGCGCGCCCGGGCCGTGAGCTCACAGACTCCCCCCGCACCGCAGAACGCGCCGTCCCCGCAACGCGTCGGCTCGTTCATCGGCTGGGCGTTCCTCATCTCGATCGTGCTCCACGCGATCACGCTTCCGTTCGTCCATCTCAACGAAGCGGCGCAATCGAAAGAAAAAGACGAAAAAGTCGCGATCGTGAGAAAGATCAAGGTCACGCCGCCGACGCCGCCGCCGACG
>CAZZXB010000052.1:0-18971 GCA_964658025.1 uncultured Janthinobacterium sp. | reverse complement strand
AGACGCTGACGTCGCCGCGCGGACTCGTGGACGCGCGCGCGAGCGACGTCGATCTCTTCGTCTGGGTCGTGGAGGGCGACGACGACTGGACGACGCGTTTCGCGCGAACGCGTGCCGCGGAACTGCGCTGTTACGTCGTCGTCCTCGACGCCGCGCGCGATCGCGCCTTCGCCGTCGATCCGGACGGAGTCGTCGTCGCGGGAACGTTTTCGGAGCTGCGCGTCGCGGCGTTCGCGTACGATGCCGGACGGGCGCGGGCGACGGTCGTCGCACCGCATACCGACGTCGCGCGCGGACTCGCCACTGCCGAGTCGATCCGAGGGGGACTTCTCGCGAGCGCGGACGATTAAACGAACGTGATCGATTTCGACGCCGCCGCGGCACGCGCGCTCGATACGGCCGTCGCGCGCGGCGCGACCTATGCGGACGTCCGCTTCGAGGACGCCGCGACCGAACGGATCGAGATTCGCAACGGCGAGGTTTCCACGCTCGCGAACACGACGAGCGTCGGCTTCGGTCTGCGCGCGTTCTTCGAAGGCGCTTGGGGTTTCGCGTCGAGTAACGATCTCTCCGATGCGGGGATCGACGCGGCGGCTTCGCTCGCCGTCGCCGTGGCGAGAGCGAGCGCTTCGGTCGCGACGCGACGCTTCGCGCAAGCGCCGGACGACCGCTACGTCGACACGTATCTCACGCCGCTCGTCCGCGATCCGGCGGACGTCCCGCTCGGCGAACGCGTCGCGCTGCTCCTCGATTGCGAGCGCGCGATCCACGCGACGCCGCGCGTCCGCGTCGGTCGCGCATGGATCGATCTGTGGCGGACCGACAAGACGTTCTACAGTACGACGGGTTCGCGAATCGCGCAGACGATCCACCAGACGGGGAGCGGTCTGAGCGCCCTCGCGGTCGGCGACGGCGACGCGCAAGATCGCGCGTATCCGGGCGACAACGGGCTCTATCAAGGCGGCGGATGGGAGATCGTGGAGCGCGCCGATCTGCTCGGCAACGCCGCGCGAATCGGCGAGGAGGCGACGCAACTCCTGGACGCGCCGCAGTGCCCGTCGGGAGAGTTCGACGTGATCCTCGGCGGATCGCAAGTCTCGTTACAGATCCACGAATCGTGCGGACACGCGGCCGAACTCGATCGCGTGATGGGATGGGAGGCGAATTTTTCCGGGACGAGCTTTCTCGACCCGGCGCAACTCGGAACCTTACGGTACGGTTCGCCGAAGGTGTCGATCGTCATCGATAATCTCTTGCCCGGCGGCTTCGCGACCGTCGCGTACGACGACGAGGGCGCGCGTAGCGTGCGATCCGACATCGTGCGCGACGGCCTGCTCGTCGGATTCGAGATGTCGCGCGATACGGCGCGGACGATCGGTCGCGCGACGAACGCGTGCGTCCGCGCGCAGAGTTGGCAACACGTTCCGATGATCCGCATGTGCAACCTCAACCTCCAACCGGGCGACGTGCCGTTCGAAGCGCTCTTCGAGGACGTGGAGCGCGGGTATTACATGGAATCGAACCGATCGTGGTCGATCGACGATCACCGGTTGAACTTTCAGTTCGGTTGTCAGATCGGTTGGGAGATCGTCGACGGCAAGCGGACGCGCATGGTCAAGAATCCGACCTACGCGGGCGTGACGCCGCAATTCTGGAACGCGTGCGACGCGATCGCCGACGAGACGTCGTGGACCGCGTGGGGGACGCCGAATTGCGGAAAGGGCGAACCGATGCAGGTCGGCCGGACGTCGCAGGGCGCGTCGCCCGCGCGGTTTCGCAACGTGCGCGTGGGAGTCGGATACGATGGCTGACGGGCGACGCGCGCTCGACCTCGCGGAACGGGCGATCGAACTCGCGGGCGGCGAGAGCGAGGCGATCGTCGTCGTGAGCGGCGGCGGTCTCACGCGATTCACGCACAACGCGATCCATCAGAATCTCGCGACGGACGACGTGACGGTCCGCGTCCGCACGATCGTCGACGGGCGCACGGGCGTCGCGACGACGCACGACCCGAGCGACGCGGGGATGCGCGCCGCGATCGAGCGCGCCCGCGCGCTCGCCGAGATCGCCCCGCACGACGAACGCGCGGCGCTAACGGCGAGTCCGAGCGTCCCGAGTCCGTCCGGCGCGTACGACGACGCCACCGCACGCTTCGCGCCGACGGAGCGCGCGGAACTCGCGGCGACGATGTTCGACATCGCGGAGCGCGACGGACTCTGGCTCGCGGGATACGTCGCGACCGACGTGACGACGACCGCGATCGCGAACGCCCGCGGGACGCGCGCGTCGCATCGCGGCACGCATTTCGCGGCGAACGTCAAATCGAACGGCGCCGATTCTACGGGCTACGCCGAATTCTACGGAAACGCGGCATCGGCGTTCGACGTCGACCGCACGGCTCGCGTCGCGTGCGACAAGGCGAAGGCGTCGGCGATGCCCGGGACCGTGGAACCGGGCGACTGGACCGTCATCCTCGAGCCTGCCGCGTTCGGCGAGTTACTCTCGTATCTCGCCCCGCATTTTTCGGCGCAGAGCTACGACGAGGGTTCGTCGTTTCTCTCCGGCGCACTCGGCGAGACGTTCGCCGCCGAGAACGTGACCGTCCGCGACGACCACGCGCACCCGCTGCTGGACGGCCGTCCGTTCGACGACGAAGGCGTGCCGACGCAGCGCGTCGCGCTCATCGAACGCGGCGTCGGGCGCGGGATCGTCACCGACGCGCGGTACGCGCGCATCCTCGACCGTCCGAATACGGGCCACGCGCTCCCCGAACCGAACCCGAGCGGCCCGCGCGTCGGCTCGCTCGTCGTCGACCCCGGCACGTCGTCGCTCGAGGCGCTCGTCGCGGGGACCGAACGCGGCCTGCTCGTCACGCGCTTCTGGTACATCCGACCCGTCGACGCGCGACGGACGATCGTGACGGGGATGACGCGCGACGGAACGTTCCTCATCGAAGACGGAAAGATCGCGAGCGGCGTTCGGAACCTCCGTTTCAATCAGAGCATCATCGGCGCGCTCGGCGATGCCGCGTTCTCGGACCGGCAGGTGCGCACGGCGGGGTATTCGTACGCGAGCGTCGTTCCGGCCGCCAAACTCGGCCGCTTCCACTTCTCGAGCGATACGGCGTTCTGAGCCCTTAGCGGGTTAGCCCGATGCTCCGCCGCGCACCGCTCGGAGCGGCGCGCGATGGCGATTACTCGACGGTTGGACGATCGAGAGCATCGTTTCGACGATCGTGGCGTCCCACTGCGTCCCCGAACCCGCGCGGAGTTCGTCGATCGCACGCGGCACCGAGAGGGGTTGGCGGTACGGACGCTTGCTGATCATCGCGTGGAACGAATCGGCGACGGCGACGATACGCGCGAGAAGCGGGATCGCCTCGCCCGCGACGTTATCGGGATAGCCCGTGCCGTCGACGCGCTCGTGATGGGCGCGCACGATCGGCGCGACGTCGTGCATCGACGGGATGCGTTCCAACATCTTCGCGCCGATGAGCGCGTGGGCGCGCATCGTCTCCCATTCGTCGCTCGAGAGCGGACCCGCCTTGCCGAGGATCTCGCTCGGGGTCGAGATCTTTCCGATGTCGTGGAGCGTCCCCGCGAGGACGGCGAGCGCCTGATCTTCGAGGCTGAGGCCGAGCATCTTCGCGATGCGACCGCACCACATCCCGACCGCGCGCGAGTGATCGCACGTGGCCCCGTCGCGCGCTTCGAGCGCCGACAGAAACGATGCGACCACCTCATCGCGACTCACGAACGCGCTCGGATCGCTCGATCGTTTTCGCACGTGACGGGCGGCGTGCACGCGACGCTCGAGTTCGCCCGCGCGAACCGCGAGATACGAAACGACGTCGTCCTCGCGCCCGCACTCGATCGCGTACGACGTCGAAACGATCGCGCACGCGACGACGACCATCCGCGCGCGTTCGCCCGCGCCGTCGAACTCGGAACCGGCGTCGATCCACACGTCGAGCGCGTCGCGATCGCCGATCTCGAGTTCCTGACAGAGCCGATCGAAAAATTCGTGCGCGAACACGATCGCGTCGGCGGCTTGCGAACGAAGCAGGGCCGACGAGTGCGAGACGGCATCGACCAGTTCGGAGCGACGACGCTCGACGAACGACGCCAGACGTGCTGAGGTCTCACGCGATATCGACGGTCCGCTCATGAGCCTCCACTATCCAAGTCTCCCATTATTCGGCGGTGCGGCAGTCGGACCGAAGCTAGGGCCTACCTTCAACGAGGGCGACCCACCCGCCCTTCGTATCATCGTGAAAATGCGACAGCCGGCGCGACGTTTCGCACGATATGATGGTGCTCACTATGCGCGAACGCGACGTATGGAAACGTCCGCTCGCTAAGCTCGTATGGGTAGTTAAGCGAGCGTTACGACGATGCGGTCCCGTCGGTTGCGGCGAGCTCCGCGCGAAATCCGGTCGGCCGCGCGAATGCGTACGCGAGCCCGGCCAGAACGATCGCGAGACCGATGCCGACCGCGATCGGCGGCGGGATCGACGCGATCTCGAGCGCGGGATATTCGCCGACCGCGGCGCGCAGACGCAGCCCGCCGACGCGCACTTCCGTTCCCGACGGCGCGATTCCGATCGCGCCGGGGACGAGGTGGCCCGTGTCGTCGTCGACGACGAAGAGCACGGACGCGCGTCCGGCGATACCGTGCGCGTGCGCGATCGCGGCGTCGCCCTTCGCGATAAAAAAAGCCTTGACTTGTCGGCGCGCGGCGGGCACGGCGAAGGCGTCGGTCGGTAAGACCTTGCCCGCGACCGCGAGCGTCTGCGGAAAGAAGAGTATCGGCGAGAGAAACGACGGATTCGTCGGTTGCGTGATCGTGAGATGGTTGCCCGCCGCGTCGCGCGCGTCGACGTACGCCGCGGTTTTCTCGAACGATCGAATGCTCGACGCGCCGAGGATCGTACGCCCGCTCGGTCCCAAGACGACGGACGGCCCGCCGCGCCTGCGCAACTCGATCGACGCGCTGCCGTTCTCGATCGTCGCGGCATCCGCGATCGGAAAAAACGCGGCGACGCCGATCCCCGGGAGCGGCGCGACGATCCCCGGAGCCCGCGAGACCGTGTCGACGTCGGGGCCGAGCAGCCCCGATGCGAGCCCCGCGATCGCGAGCACGAGCGCGCCGATGAACGGCACGATCGCGCGCCGTCCGAGATCGCCGTCATCGCCGCGACGTGCCTCACGCACGTACGCGACGACGATCGTCGCCGCGATGACGAGCGCCGCGGCGTATTGCCACACGTGAAAGCCGGGCCAGCCGGGAAAGGCGACTTGGGCGAGCACGCCGGACACGATCGCCGCCGCCGCGGCGATCGCCGCGATCCGGCCGTTCATCGCGCGCCGAGCAACGGATCGACCGCGTCGTGCATCTGCGCGAGGCTCAACTCGCCGTCGACCCCCTTCGCGATGTGACCGGTACGATCGACGACGAGCGTCGTCGGAAGCCCGATCGCCGCGTAGGCGCGTCCGTATCGTTGTCCCTCGTCGACCGCGATCGGATACGTGAGCTTCATCTCGCTCGCGAACCGCCGCGCGACGTCGCTCGATTCGCCCTGATCGATTCCGAGCACGACGAGTCCGCGCGAACGTTCTTGCGCGTACAACCGTTCGAGCGCGGGCGTCTCGCTTCGGCACGGCGCGCACCACGACGCCCAGAGGTTCACGAGCAACACCTTTCCGCGATAGCTCTCGATCGAGGCCGTCTCGCCGTCGAGCGTGCGCACGGGATAACTCGCCGCCGGCGCGCCGACGAGCATCGCGGGTCCTCCGCCGGGGCGCGCGGCGGCTCCGATGCCGCCGCCGCCGAAATAGAAATCGACGGTCCAAACCGCGATCGCGATCGCGGCGATCGCGGTGATGAAAACGAGGGCGTTACGAGGCACGCGAGATGACTTCGATTTGGCGCGAGGAACGCATTTCCGCCGGCCGCATCCGGATCGCGGCGTTCGTTCGCGGACCGATCGATCCGCACGCGCCGACGACGCTCTTCGTCCACGGACTCGGACATTGGAGTCGGGCCGCGTGGGACGGCCTCGCCGCGCGTCTCGGAACGGGCCGCCGCATCGTCGCATTCGATCTCCCCGGCTTCGGCGCGTCGGAAAAACCGAACGTGCCGTACACGCTCGCGCGCTTCGACGGCGCGCTCGACGCGGTCGCACGCGATCTCGCGCCCGGCCGGTTCGCGCTCGTCGGGCACTCGCTCGGCGGGCTGGTCGCCGCGAACTATGCCGCCGCGCGACCGGAACGCGTCCGCGCGCTCGCCCTGCTCGCGCCGGTCGGTTTCCTACGGACGCCCGCGCTCGCGCTCCGCATCCTCGTCGCGCGGTTCGCGGAGAACGCGATCGTCGCGCTCCCGCCGTCGCGACGCCTGACGGAACGGACGTTACGGCTCGGCGTCTACCATGCCGCCGCGCTCGATCCGAGCGTCGTCGCGCGCGCGTACGAACTCGCGCGCGACCGCGACTACGTTCGCGCCTTCGTCCGCACGTACGCGGGCGTCGGGGGCGAGTTCTCCCGCTTCGGCGCGCTCCACGCGCGGCTCGGCGTCTGGCGCGGGCCGACGCTGCTCGTTTGGGGTCGCGAGGACCGCTACGTGCCCGTCCGCGCGCTCGCGCGCGCGCGGACCGTCTACCCGCAGGCGACCGTGCTCGAAATCGCGCGCTGCGGACACTGCCCGCAGATCGAGATGCCGCGACGCGTCGCGGGTGCGCTCGACGCGCTCGATCCGTGCGAGGCGTGAGCGCTCACCAATCGCCCATCTTCGTCTCGTCGACCTCGCCCTCGAAAACGATCGTCCCCGGCGCAAGGATCGCCGCGACGAGCGGGATGCCGTCGACGGAGAACCGGGCGCCCGCGGCGTGGGCGCGGTCGACCGACGACTCGTAGAGCTCGCAGAATCGGGCGAGCACGTCGGGCGCGCACGACGCGCGCGTCGGTGCGACGTTGTACGTCTCGCGAAACGACGCGCACGCGCGTTCGAACGACGCGATCGTGAACGCACGACCGAGCGAGATCTCGCGACGCACGGATTCCAGGCGAAGCCCCCCTCTCTGCGGTAGAATCGCCGGGTGACGGCACGCATCCTCGACGGACGGGCGCTCGCGACCGAGCTTCGCGGCGATCTCGCTTCCCGAGTCGACCTCCTCCGCGCGCGTGGGATCGCGCCGCGACTCGTCGCGATCATGGTCGGCGAGGACGAATCGAACCTTTCGTACGTTCGCGGGATGAAGTCGCTCGGCGCGAAGATCGGCGTCGACGTCTCGGTCGACGCGTTACCGCCCGGTTGCGACGACGCGGCGGTCCGCGCGGCGCTGGAACGCCACGGCGAGGACGACGCGGCGCACGGTATCATCCTGCAGCAGCCGCTCCCGCGCGGCCTCTCGATGCGCGCGATCGCGACGGCGATGCCCGAACACAAAGACGTCGACGGTGCGAGCCCGGTCAACGCCGGGCGCCTCGCGGCGTCGAGCGGCGCGCGCTTCGCCCCGGCGACGCCGACCGCCGTGATGCTCTTACTCGAGCGCAGCGCCGCGTGGCCGCTCGCGGGTCGCGACGTCGTCGTGCTGGGACGCTCGAACGTGATCGGCATGCCCGCCGCGCTCCTGCTCGTCGCCCGCGACGCGACCGTGACGATCGCGCACAGCAAGACGCGCGACGTACGCGAGATCGTCCGTCGCGCCGACGTCCTCGTCGCCGCCGTCGGACGGCCGAAACTCGTCGACGCGTCGTGGCTACGCCCGGGGTGCGTCGTCGTCGACGTCGGAACGACCGTCGTCGACGGCAAGCTCTTCGGCGACGTCGATTTCGAGAGCGCCTCGACCGTCGCCGCGGAGATCACGCCCGTACCGGGCGGCGTCGGCCCCGTGACGAACGTCGTCCTGATGCGTCACGTCGTGGAAGCCGCGGAGGCCACGAGTGCTCCGAACTAACCGCTAATTAGCGCTGAAGTGCTTCCCGAAGAATTTCTCTTGCGTCGCACGAAACGTCCCGCCCGGGGCGGCGCTGGCGGCGGGACGCGCGGGCTCGTCGCGGCGACGTTCGATGAGCGAGCGTAACTGCGGCAACAGGCGGCGCAGGAACCCGAGTTCGACGTTGAGCCGCTGGGCCGTATCGGAGAGTTCGAGCAGACGCTGCTTCATCGAATCCGCGACCTGCAGCGCGTCGCCGATCAAGAACGACGCCTCGACCGGATCCTCGGGGAGCTCGATCTCCGCGCGCATGCCGGAGAACTCGACGAGCAATCGGAGGTAGCTGCGGAACACGTCGCGGATCTCGCCCGCGATCTCGTCGGCGTCGCTCGATTCCGTCTCCTCGGGCAGATAGGAGACCTCGACCGTGAGGTACGGCTCTCGCGCGACGACGCGCTCGATCCGGAAACGTCGACGGCCGACCGTGCTGATGTAATACCGTCCGTTTTCGAGCAGGGTCACGTCGCCGATCTCGGCGGTCGTCCCGACGTCGTGCGGCATCACCTCGGGATCCCCCGCTTCGTCGCCGTCGCGGATGAGACAGACGCCGAACGCCTCGCCGCCTTCGAGACACTCGGCGATCATCCGACGGTACCGCGGCTCGAAGACGTGGAGGTTCAACACCGCGCCCGGGAAGAGCACGGTGTTGAGCGGGAACAGGCGGAGCTGGTTCACGGGGTCGTCACGGAGTCGGCGAGACGAGTCGCGATTGCGCGACCGACCAGTCGACGTTGGCGAAGAACGACTCGACGTACTTGCCGCGCTCCGACGGTTTGTAATCGAGTAAGAACGCGTGCTCCCAGACGTCCATGACGAGGATCGGTTTGAAGCCCGCCACGTTTCCGTCTTCGTGGAGCGTCACCCAGTGGTTGGAGATGCGGCCCGACTTGGGATCCTGATAGGCGATCGCCCAACCCACGCCGCGCATGCCGCCGACGGCCGCGAAGTCCTTCTTCCAGGTTTCGAAGTCGCCGAAGCTGTTCCCGAGCGCTTCGTAGAGCGCGCCCGACGTCGGCGGACCCTCGGCGGCGGACTTCATGTTGTCGAAGTAATATTCGTGAAGGACCATACCGTTGTACTCGAACCCGAGCCGGCGCGTGAGTTCCGCGAAACCGGGATCGGCGCCGGCGGGACCCGCTTTGATCTTCTCGGCGATCTGTTCGTTGAGCACGTTCGTGTTCTTGACGTAACCTTCGTACAGACCGAAGTGCGTCTCGAGCGTTTTGTCCGAGATACCCGTGAGCCCGGAAAGGGGCCACTTTTTCGGTGCGTAGGATTGCGGTGCGAGGATCGGCATGTTGGAAACGTCTCCTTGAAAAACCGTGCGGACGTGCTTCGTGTTCTCGAAAGGTTCCCCACGCTCCGAAGCGGCAAACGTAGCGCGTGAGCGACCCCGCGTATATCGAGCGACTGCAGGGGAATCCCTCAGCACTACTTCTCGAACTCGAGCAACACGGCCGCGCCGACGGCATCCCGATCGTCGATCGCGCGACGGGTCGTTTTCTCTCGGTGCTCGTGCACGCCATGCAGGCGAATCGGATCCTCGAGATCGGCACGGCGTACGGCTATTCGACGCTCTGGATGGCGCTCGCGATGCCGCCTGCGGGACATATCTGGACGATCGACCCCGACATGGAGCGGACGGAGATCGCGCGATCGTTTCTCGATCGCGCCGGGATCGGGGCCGCGGTCGAGATCGTCAACCAACCCGCCCTCGAGATCTTGCGTAACGCTCCGTTTCGCAATCTCGACGTCGTGTTCGTCGACGGCCTCAAAACCGAATACGAGGCGTACGTCGAGGCCGCGGTCCCGCTCCTGAAACGTTCGGGGCTGATCGTCGTCGACAATTGTCTGTGGGGCGGTCGCGCCGCGGCCGAACCGCGCGCCGACGACGACGACGACACGCGCGCGATCCGTGCGTTCAACGCGACCTTTCTCGACCATCCGCAACTCGAGACGACGATCGTGCCCGTCGGAGACGGCATCGGGATCGGCGCGCTACGCGGATGACCGGCGACGATTTCCGCGCGGTGATGCGCCGCTTTCCCACGGGCGTCGCCGTCGTGACGACGATCCTCGACGGCAAACCGAAGGGCTTCACCGCGAACGCCGTCGCGAGCGTCTCCGCCGAACCGCCGACGGTGCTCGTCTGCGTGAACCGCATGGCGCGCAGCCATCCGCTCATCTCGGCGGCGGGGCGTTTCTGCATCAACGTCCTGCGCCTCGACCAGCGCGAGCTCGCGATCCGTTTCGCCTCGCACGAGCCGACCGATCCGCTCGAAGATCTCGGCTTCGCGACCGACGCCACGGGCGCGCCCGTCATCGCGGGCGCCTTCGCGTATCTCGATTGCGAACTCGCCGAGGAGTTCACCGCGGGGACGCACACGATCTTCATCGGCGCCGTCCGTGCGTGCTCGTATCGCGACGGCGAACCGCTCGGATATTTCGACGGCGAGTATCGGGATTTCGCATGCCGAATCCCTTGAGCGTCGAACATTTTTCGGTCGGCCCCCTCGCGTGCACGTGCACGATCGTCGCGGATCGCGCGACGGGTGAGGCGATCGTCGTCGACGGCGGCGACGACGTGGCCACGATCGTCTCGCGCTTGGAGCGGCGCGGCGTGAAGGCGAAATATCTCGTGCACACGCACGCGCACATCGATCACATCGGCGCGTACGCCGACCTCCGCGAGCGGACGGGCGGGCGCGGCTTCTTGCACCCCGCCGATCGTCCGCTCTACGCCGCGCTCGCGGAGCAGGCGCGCTGGCTCGCGGTCCGACCGCCGCGCGTCGCGAAACTCGACGGCGATCTCCGCGACGGCGAGCGCATCGCGATCGGCGCGACGGCGCTCACCGCACTCCATACGCCGGGCCACACGCCGGGGAGCACGTGCTTCGCGCTCGATCTCGGCGACGCCGGCCGCATGCTCCTCACAGGCGACACGCTCTTTGCGGGCGGCATCGGGCGCTGGGATCTCGGCGGAACGTCGATGGAAGACATCGTCGCGAGCATCCGCGAGAAGCTGCTCGCGTATCCCGACGACACGGTCGTCGTCCCGGGTCACGGTCCGCAGACGACGATCGGCGTCGAACGCGAGGGCAATCCGTATCTCTGAGGGCGACGCGCGCACGCAACGGCGGCGCATCGCGGCGAGCGACGCGTTCCGCTAACGGAGCTTGATGAGGACCTTACCGTCGTCGGCGGCGGCGACGGCGGGTTCTTCCGCCGCATCCTGCGAGGTCTTTCCGTTCCCGGGCAGCGCCGCGCTACGCGAGGCCGACGCCTCGGCCGCCGCGCGACGGAGCATCTCGTCCGTGATCGTTCCCGCCGCGCGCTTCGCGCGATAATCGTCGATCGCCGCCATGAGCGCGAGCCGCGAGCGCTCCGGATAATCTTTTTTCTTGTCGGGATAGCCGTCGAGTTGCGCTTCGATGTCGGCATCGGTGATCGCGTACGCCTCGTCGAGCGTCTTGCCGAGCGCGAGATCGACGACGAGACTGCACGTCGCCGTTCCGAATCCGCATCCCGTCGTGAAATACGAGACGTCCTCGATGACGTCGCCCGGACCGACCTTCAAGTAATACGTGTACATGTCGCCGCACGAGTCGCTGAAGTACTCTCCCGACGCCATCGGATTTTCCATCGTGCGAAAGCCGGTGCGCTCTTCCACGAGTTTTTGGAATTTGACGAAGTTCATGGGACGGGACTCCTTACGACGAAGATTCGGACGGACGGCCGCTCGCGACTTCGAACCGGCACGACTCGCCGCCGGTTGCGAGCGATTCGACCTGTCGCACGTCGGTCGAGACCGTTTCGTGCAGGACGTGGTGGATCAGCGTGCAGACTTCGGGGTGTTCCGCGACGGTTTTCGCATACGGGCACGTGTGTTCGCGCAGTTCGATCGCTCCGGAAGGCGTCTCGACGACGTCGGCGCGGACGCCCTGCTCGCGCAACAACGACGCGAGTTCGGTCGCGCGACCTAGCACGTCGGTCGCCTGCAACTTCGTGCGATAGCGCTCGGCCTCGCGACGCCCGAGCGTGCCGAGCACCGCGTCGAGACCGGGCGCGCCGAACTCCGTTTTGACCGAACGTAAGACCGCGTTGAGCATCCGATCGTAACGTTGGGGGAAGAGCGTCTCCGCGCGTTCGGTGAGCGAATACTCGAGCGTCGGTTTCGTCGGACCGCGACGGACGGATTGCTCGGCGACGTACCCGTCGCGTTCGAGCGTCATCAACTGCTGACGGACGGCGTTCGCCGAAAGCCCGAAGTCGCCGGCCAGGTCCACGGCAGAGGCCGACCGGCGCCGTCGGAGCGCCGTGACGATCTTGCCTCTCGTGGTCTTGAAAAAGCGTGCGTCCTGCATCCGTGCGATGAAACTAGCACGAAAAACGAAGATAGTCCATAGTTTCCTTGACTTTCTAGCCCTCGGGGCTCTACCATAGGTCGGTATGAGCGAGCGCGGACTTCGGGTTTCCAACCTTCACGCCGGCGTCGAGGGCGTCGACATCCTCAAGGGCATCGATCTCTTCGTGGAACCGGGCACGGTCCACGCGTTGATGGGACCGAACGGGAGCGGAAAATCGACGCTCGCGTTCTCCGCGGCGGGACATCCGAATTACGCGGTCTCGTCGGGATCGGTCGTGCTCGACGGCGAGGAGCTCATCGGTCTCGCCCCCGACAAGCGCGCGAAGGCGGGACTCTTTCTCTCGTTTCAGTATCCGGCGGCGATCCCGGGTGTGAGCGTCGCGAACTTCATCCGCACCGCGCGTCAGGCGATCAAACCCGACGATCTGACGCCGTCGAAATTTCGCGCGATGATCTTCGAAAAACTCGACGTCCTCGACATGGACTCGGCATTTCTCTCGCGTTACGTGAACGACGGGTTCTCCGGCGGCGAAAAGAAGCGACTCGAGATGTTGCAGCTCGCGATGCTCGCACCGAAGTACGCGATCCTCGACGAGACGGACTCCGGTCTCGACGTCGACGCGCTCCGCTCGGTCGGCGAATCGGTCAACGCGCTGCGCGCGAGCGATGCCGGTAAAGAGACGGGTTTCCTCATCATCACGCACTACCCGCGCATCCTGCAGTACATCGCGGCGGATCGCGTGCACGTCATGATGGACGGGCGGATCGTGAAATCGGGCGGACGCGAACTCGCCGATCAGATCGAGCGCGACGGATACGATTCGATTCGCGAAGAGGTCGCGGCACTTGCTCGATAATCCGACCGCGCACGCCGTCGGGATGGGAACGGCCTCGCTCGAGGCACTCGTCGGCCATCTCGGCGCGGGTTCGATCGACGTCGCCCGGCGCAAGGAAGCGCTCGCGCGATTCGAGGAACTCCCCGCGCGCGCGACGATCCGTTCCAGCCGTTCGTGGAAACGCGAACTCGCGACGATCGATCTCGCCGCGCTCGCACCGTTCGACGACGGGCGCGGCGCGGAACTCGACGTCGAGGCGTTGCTTCCCCGCGCGCGCGAAGCGGGCGTCACGATCGAGCGCTTCTCGCTCGCACGCGAGCGCCATCGCGACGCGTTCGAACGCGCCTTCGGCGTCGCCGTCGATACGCGCGACGACAAATTCGCATCGCTCGCGCTCGCGTTCCAGAACCACGGCGCGTTCGTCGACGTCCCGGCCGGCGTGAACGTCGACGAGACGATCGTGCTCGGGTACGAAGCCCGCGCCGCGGGGCTCTTCCCGTATACGCTCGTCTCGCTCGGTGCGGGCGCGCGAGCCTCCGTACTCGAGCGCATCCGCGGGATCGCCGACGCTCCGCTCGTCTGCGGGATCACGGAATTCGTCCTCGCGGACCGCGCGCATCTGCGTTACGCGGTCGACCAGCGGACCGCGAGCGCGACGACCGTCGTGATGACGCGCCGCGCGCGCCTCGGGGCGGACGCGCATCTCGAGATCGGTCTCGCCGAACTCGGTGCGGGATATTCCGTTTCGAAATTGCGGACGGTGAAGGCCGCCGCGGGCGCACACGTGGATATCGGCGCGCTCTTCTTCTCCGACGGCGACCAGCATATCGACATCGAGATGGAGACGGTTCACGCGGCTCCGGCGACCGAGTCCAGAACCATCGTGCGGAGCGCCGGGATCGGCGCGGGTCAGGGTCGCTTTCTCGGCAACATCAAGATCCTGCCCGACGCGCACGGCGCCGACGCGTCGTTACGCGACGACGCGCTCTTGCTCTCCGATCGCGCGCACATCGATTCCGTCCCCGCGCTCGAGATCTCGGCGAACGACGTCAAGGCCTTCCACGGTGCGACGATCGGCGCGATCTCGGACGAAGAGCTGTTCTACGCGGAGAGTCGCGGCATCGCGCGGCGCGACGCGGAACGGATGATCGCGCTCGGGTTCTTCGAACCCGCGATCGCGTGCTTTCCGGGCGACGCGCTTCGCGAAGAACTCCGCCTCGCACTCCAGGCGAAGATCGGAACGGGAGAGCGCTCGTGATCGCCGCGCCGCACGAGCGCGCGACCCGCATCGCACGCGATTTTCCGATCCTCGGCGACCGTACGTCGCGCGGCAAGCGTCTCGCCTTCCTCGATTCCGCCGCGAGCTCGCAAAAACCGCGCGCGGTGATCGACGCGCTCGTGCACTATTACGAGCACGACAACGCGAACATCCATCGCGGCGTCTACGAACTCGCCGAACGCGCGACGCACGACTTCGAAGCGGCGCGCGAAAAGGTCGCGCGGTTCGTCAACGCCGCCGAACCAGCCGAGATCGTCTGGACCCGCAATTGTACCGAGGCGACCAACCTCGTCAGCTTTACCTGGGGTCGTGCGAATCTGCGCGCGGGCGACGCGATCCTCACGACGCAGCTCGAGCATCATTCCAACCTCGTACCGTGGCAGGTTCTCGCGGCCGAGACTGGGGCGGAGTTGCGCTTCATCCCGGTCGACGCCGAGGGCGTTCACGTCCTCGACGATCTCGACGCGCTCTTGCGCGGCGTGAAGATCGTCGCGATCTCGCACGTCTCGAACACGCTCGGAACGATCGCGCCGCTCGAGACGATCGTCGCGCGCGCGCACGCGGCGGGTGCCGTCGTACTCGTCGACGGCGCGCAGTCGGTGCCGCACTTCCCGGTCGACGTCCGCGCGCTCGACATCGATTTTCTCACGGTGAGCGGTCACAAGATGTGCGGGCCCACGGGGATCGGTTTCCTCTACGGCAAGCGGGCGCTACTCGAGGCGATGCCGCCGTTCCTCACGGGCGGCGACATGATCCGCGAAGTCCGGTACGAGCGCGCGACCTATAACGAGATCCCATGGAAGTTCGAAGCCGGGACGAGCAATATCGCCGACGCGATCGGACTCGGCGCGGCGGTCGATTATCTCACCGGGATCGGGATGGAGTGGATCGCCGAACACGAGCGTTCGATCGCGCGCTACGCTCTGGACCGACTCGCCCCGTTCGAGGCGCGCGGGCTCGCGATCTACGGACCGCGCGATCCGACGTTGCGCTCGGGCGTGATCTCGTTCAACTTCGCCGACATCCACGCGCACGATCTCGCCTCGATCCTCGACACCGAGGGCGTCTGCGTCCGCGCCGGACACCACTGCACGATGCCGCTCATGGAGAAGATGGGCTGGCCCGCGACGGCGCGCGCGTCGTTCTATCTCTACACCACCGAAGCGGACATCGACCAACTCGTGCTCGGGCTCGAGAAGGCCGCCGCCGTCTTCAAGCTCGCGTAACCGTATGGACGATTTCTACAAAGAGTACATCCTCGACCACTATCGCAATCCGCGCAATTTCGGCGAACTCGACGCACCCGACGCGACGGCCGAAGATCTCAACCCGCTCTGCGGCGATCGCATCCGGTTCGATCTCGCCGTCGACGACGACGGTCGCGTGACGGACGTCCGTTTCTCGGGCAAGGGTTGCGCGATCAGTCAGGCGTCGGCGTCGATGCTCTCCGAATCGATTCGCGGCGAGAAGCTCGAAGACGTCGCACGCTTCTCCGCCGAGCGCGTGCTCGAGAACGTCGGCATCGGCATCTCGCCCGCGCGCATGAAGTGCGCGATGCTCGGGCTCAAGGTCGTCAAGAGCGCCGCGCTCGGCGAGATCGCGACGTGGCCCGACGAAAGCGCCGACACGCCGCCCGCTTCGGCGTAGACGCGTGTCGCCCGCGGAGATGATCTGGCGCTTCGCCGCCGCGATCGCCCTGCAGTCGCTCGCGCTCACGATCTGGCAGATCGGCCGTCGCTCGCCGCTCGAAGCGCTCCGCGCGATCGTGCGGGGCCTGCGCGACGGCCGGACCTTCTTCGTCGGCACGATCGCCTTCGTGCTCGGCGCGGTCTTCGCCGTCTCGGCCGCACTGCTCGTCGTCCCGATCCTCAGCGACGGTCGCACGCAGATCGCTCCCACGATCTTCTTCGTCACGATCGTCGCCGCCACGATCGATCTCCTCGTCGGCGACGACGTGCGCGCGCTCGTCACGCGCTGACGCGAGCGCGACGCGACGCTACTGTTGTTTGTGCCCTTCGACGCAGACGTCTTGCACGTCGAACGCGCGCATCGCGATCCAACGATACGCGCCGCGGTCGCGGACTTCGAGATAGATCGTGCGCGAGGGCACGTCGCTCGGCGTCGGCGCGACCGCGAGCGCGCGGACGCGCACGAACCCGTCGGTCTCGCCGAGCGCGACCGAGGTTTTCGGTAACGCGAGCGGCTGATCGTTCCAATACGCGATCGCGCCGTCGCCCGCGCGCGTCTCCGCGCGCACGGCGGCGAAGGTGGGGTGCTCGCCCGCGAGGAGTTCGTCGTTCGTCGAGGTCAGGACGCTCCGCAGGCTCGTGATCCGCGCCTCGCGCGGATTGCAGTGCGCGTCGACGCGCGTGGGATCGGCGATCCCCGGAACGCGCGGCGCGCACGCGACGAATAGCGTCGCGACGAAGGCGAGCGTCGCGCGCGTCAAGGCTTGATGACGGGCGCGGGCGGCGCCGACGATTGCGGGAGCGGCTTCGGCAGCGAGAGCGGGAAGCCGACGGGCGGCGGTGCCGTCGTCTCGCCGACGTTGACGATGTGCGGCGTGACGACGATGTAGAGGTTCGTCTGCGTTTTCTGCGTGCTGAGATGGCTGAAGAACGCGCCGAGGATCGGGATGTCGCCGATCAGCGGGAGTTTGCTGAGCGTCCGCGTCTCGTTGTCTTGCAATAGCCCGCCGATGACGAACGAATCGCCGTCCTTCACCGTGGCGAGCGTGCTCGCCGTCCGTTGGCTGATCTGCGGCGCTCCGCTCGTGTAGCCCGTGACGCTCGAGACGTCGCAGTAGATGTGCGACGTCACGTACCCGTCCGAGCTGACGCGCGGCTGGATCTGGAGATTCACGCCGACGTTCACGTAGCTGACCGACGTCGAAGACCCCACGCTCTGCACGGCGACCGTGTTCAGGATCGGGATCGCGTCGCCGGTGAGGATCGAGGCTTGTTGGCCGCTCTGCGCGACGATGCGCGGCTTGGCGAGCACGCGACCGTTCCCGGCCGAAATCTGTCCGTAGAGATTCGCGCCGAAGCCGAGCGTGACTTGGCCCATACCGGTCTGCAGGCTCTTGAGCGTATAGGACGTGCCGCTACTCGCGCTACTGACCAAAAGGCCGCCGCCCGAGGGAGCGAGATCGAGTCCGAGGTCTTTCGATGCCGTATCGTTGAGCTCCACGACTTCGGTTTCGAGCACGACGCTCGGAAGCGGGACGTCGAGTCGATCGATCATCTCCTTGAGCGGCGCGATCACGTCGGGCGTTCCCGTCAGGACGATCGCGTTGAGGCGGCGATCGATCGCGATGTTGTCGTTGAGACGTTGCGCGAGCCCGCCGGACGTTTGGCCGAGACCGCCGCCGAAACTCTGCGCTTGTTGCGGCGGTTGGAATCCACCGCCGCCGAACGAACTGCCGCTCCCGAGCGACGACGTCCCGACGCTGCTCTGTTGCGGCGAAAACGTGTCGTTCGATACGACGTTCGAATTCGCGACGAGCACGCCCGCGATCTCGCTCACGTCCGCGTACTTGAGCATGACCAACACGTTTTGCGTGTTCGGCGCCGGCGCGATGCCGAGGGTCGGTCCCGGAACGGGCGGTTGGGCGCCGAACGGGTTCGGCGGCGCGGCCGCCGCCGACGGCGGAACCGTGACGACGACCGTCGGTCCGCTCGTACGGACGGTCACGTTCGTCGCCGCGGTCAGGTGCAGGGCGACGCTCGTCGCGTTTCCGTTCGCGACGAGCGACACGCTTCCGACGGGTCCGGCGCCCGCGATCGTCGGCGGCGCCTGCGGGCCGAGCGTGGCGCTATCGAAGTTGATCGAGACTTCGGTCGTATTCTGACCGAGCACGCGCGATGCGGGGGCGCTTCCGCCCGAGAATTGGATCGTCACCGCCGCGCCGCCGTTCGGCGTCGCATCGACGCGCGCGCCCGCGATCGCCGACGCGGATGCCGGGGCGACCGCCGCGAGCGCGAGCGCGGGGATGAGTACAAACGCAAGCCGCGCCCGTGCGTGAGCCAGGAACATGCGACCCGACTATCGTCCGCGCGCTCTCAGGACCTTCCGCGAGCGCGTTACGGTTTGGTGAGTTCGTGCGCCGTGATGACGGCCGCACCCGTCTCGGTGCGATGGACGGTGTAGGTGCCGTAGTACGGACCGCTCGGCGTCGTCACGACGACGTTGACGAGGGCGTCGCCGTTCGCGACCGGATGCGCGTCGACGCGCGCGACCTTGCTGCGCGAGTCGACGACGGTCGCCTCGCTCAGCGACGCGCCTTTGTCGCCGGGATTCGCCCCGAGCGCCGCATAGGCCGAAGCCTCGTCGTCGTGCGCGACGGCGTTGAGGTACTCTCGGACGACGTTCCCCGCCAGCCGCGAGAACGCGTCGCCGGAGGGCGTCGGGGCGGCGCCGGCCGCGACGGGCGCGGTCGTCGGCTCCGCGGTCGCCGCCGCGGTCGGAGCCGCAGTCGCCGCGGGCGGCGTCGGCGGG
>CAZZXB010000051.1:0-19538 GCA_964658025.1 uncultured Janthinobacterium sp. | reverse complement strand
CACGCAGGACATCGATCTCGCGCAGCCGAGCGGCCTGAAACTCGGCGCCCGGCAAGCGCCGCCGGACCTTTTGACCGATTTGAAGGAGATCGACGCGAGCTTCGCGCCCTTTTTTCATTCGGCTTTCCCGCGCCTGGCGGCCGGGATCCGCAACGCGTCGGGATTCGGCATCGAGTTCCTCACACCCTTACGACGGACATCGAGCGAACCGCTCGCAGCCGTCGCCGGCGTGCCGGGCCTCGGCGCGCAGAAGCTACGGTTTCTCGACTATTTGATCGCGGAGCCCGTTCCGTCGCTGGTGCTCCACGACGCAGGCACTGCGGTCATGGTGCCACAGCCGATGCGCTACGCCGTCCACAAACTCATGCTGACCGCCCTGCGCGGCATTTCGGCCGGCGCAGCAACGTCGCCGAAAAGCGCAAAGGATCTGGCGCAGGCCGAGCTGCTTATCGAAGCGGCTGATGTGGCGCGCGCGGGTGTGGATCTCGGCGTGGCATGGCTCGATGCCTGGGGCCGAGGTCCCGCCTGGCGAAAGGTATTGCGCGAAGGCACCCTCAAGCTACCGCCCGACTCTCTTCAGACACTCGCCGCAGCCGCCCTCGAGTCCGCGGCCCTGTCCGGCTTGTCCTGCCCCTTCGATGGTGGCGATCCGCGCCGCGACCTTCTCGGCAGCGGACGGACGTAGCCGTCACTCGCCAACCCGATCCGTCGCCCAATAGAGCACCGCGAGCAGCGGGAAGCAGGCGCCGACGATGCACGCCGCCGTCCAGCCGCCGTGTGCGTAGGCGATGCCGGCGGCGAACGAGCCGAAGGCGCCGCCGAGGAAGAACATCGCCAGGAACAGGCCGTTGAGCCGGCCGCGCGCCGCGGCGCCGAGCGCGAAGATCGCGCGCTGGCCGGTCACCAGGCTCATCGCCACCGCCGCATCGAGGACGAAGGCGGCGACGACGAGGATCGCGACCGAATGCAGCGCGCCACCGACGAGGGCAGCGGGGAAGCTCACGATCGCCACGATCATCGCCGCGCCGGTGACGCGCCGCGTGTGCCCGGCGTCCGCCGCGCGCCCTGCAACGTTCCGCGCGGCTCCGGCGTTTGCAGGTCGAGATGAAACGATTCCGCGCGTCCGTCTTCGCCGCGCTCGCGTTCGCCGCGGGGGCCGTTCCGGCGGCCGCCCAGAGCGCCGCCCCGCCGATCGACGGCATCCGCTGCGATCAGATGGAGAGCTCGGTCTTTCACATCCACCAGCATCTCGCGATCTTCTCGCGCGGCAAGCCCGTCACGGTCCCCGACGACGTCGGCCGTCCGATCGTCGGGCAGTGTCTCTATTGGCTCCACACGCATACGGCCGACGGGATCGTCCACATCGAATCGCCGAGTTTCCGCACGTTCACGCTCGGCAATTTTTTCGATATCTGGGGCGAGCCCTTACGGCCCGACGCGGTCGCGTCGGCGCGCGTCGCGAAGGGCGCGACGCGCGTGTTCGTCGACGGTCGTCGCTATACGGGCGATCCGCGCAAGATCGAGCTCGCGCAACACACGGTGATCACGATCGAAGCCGGACCGCCGTACGCGAAGCCGGTCGACTTCGAAGACTGGCGCGGCCAATAACCGCGTCGTACCGAACCCTGCGGGGCGGCGGTCGCGGCGAGGACGCGGCCCGACCTCAGAGTCGGTCGCGGAGCGCGCGGCCGAGCGCGGCGAAGCGCGCGTCGCTCTCGGGATTCGCGCCGACTTCGGTGTAGACCACGACGACGAAGCGCCGACCGTCCGCTAACCGGAGGATTCCGCCGTCGTGCGAGACCTCGTCCGTCTCGCCCGTCTTGTGCGCGAACGCGTCGCCCGGGCGCAGTCCGGGCGAGAGTTTGTCGTTCCAACGTTGTCGCGCGAGCGCTTCGAACACCGCTTCCGATCCCGGCTCCTCGCCGCGCGCGATCCGCGCGAACAACGTCGCGGCGTCGCCCGGCGGGTGCGCGTTGCGCCCCGTCGCTTCGGGGTCGACGACGAGCGGGAGCGAGCCCGAGAGCTTCCGCCGGACGGCGGTTCCCCGCAGGCCGATCGAACGACAGTACGTCGTGATCTCCGCACGGCCGAGCACGTCGATCAAGACGTTCGTGGCGACGTTGTCCGAACGCGAGACCATCGCGAACATGAGATCGTCGAGTCGGGCGCGCTCGCCCGCGAGGAACGGCGACGGCTCGTCGTCGAGCGTCAGATTTTCGGGCGCGACGAGCGTCGTGCGGTCGAAGCGTTCCGCACCGCACGCGACCCGCGCGGCGAGGGCCATCGCGATCGGTACCTTGATGGTACTCGCCGGGTAGATCGCCGCCTCCGGGCGCACGGCCACGCGCGTGACGTCCCGGTCGAGATCGACGACGACGATCGACGGCCGGCCGAGGCCGGTCGTCTCGATCAGGCCTGCAACGCCGCGGTCGTCGAGCGGGTCCATCTATGCGTGTATGTGCTTGCACGGCCTTCGCGTCCTGTGTTACCGTCGCTCGAAGATGGATTCACGACCGCGTCGTCTGCCTCGCGCCCGAACCGCTCCGTGATCGCCCACTCCGCGAAGGGGCATCACGCGGGGACGCGGACCGTCTCCGTCGGCGAGACGCGCGAGCGGATCCTCGCCTCCGCGCGCGAGCTCTACGAACGCGTCGGGAGTCGGGGCACGACGACGCGCGCCGTCGCGAACGGCGCGAACGTGAACGAAGCAACGTTATTCCGCCACTTCGGAACGAAGCGACAACTGATTTCCACGATGATCGAACACTTTTCCGAATCGTCGACCGTCGCCGACGCGTTCGGCCGTCTCGACGCTTCCGCTCCGATCGAACGCCAACTCGGCGATCTCGCGGCGGCCGCGATCGACTCGCTCCGACGTAAGGAGAACCTCATCAAAGTCGCGATGGCCGAGGAGATCACGAATCCGGCGGCCCACCGATTCGCCTGGCGCGCGCCCGCGGCCGCGCGTCGGTTACTGAACGAGTATTTCGCGGCGAAGACGCGGACGGGTGAGCTTCGCGGCGATCCCGACGCGCTCGCGAGAACCTTTCTCTCGCTCCCGTTTTCGTACGTGATGGCGCGGGCGCTCTGGAACGAACCGCGCGATCTGACGCAAGACCACGTCGTCGCGAGTATGGTAGACATCTTTCTCAACGGAGTTCGATCGAAGTAGCATGGAAGGGACACGTCAAGGTCCGGTGCCGGCGGGCACCCGCGGCGATGCCGCACCCGATACGAAAGCGCGCACCGGGCCGAGTCCCGCCGTCCGCATCGCGCTCATCGTGGGTGCGGTCGTCGTCTTATTGATCGCGATCGTGTACGCGGTGCAGTTCGTCGCCTACGCGTCGACGCACGAGACGACGGACGATGCGACGATCGATTCGGACGAAGTGCAGATCACGAGTAAGATCGCCGAACGCGTCGAGCGGATCTACACCGATACGAACCGTCACGTCCGTCGCGGTCAACTCTTGATCTCGCTCGACGATACGGACGAGCGCAATCGCTACGCGCAGGCGCTCGCGGCGGTCGACGCGCAGCGCGCCACCACGCGGGCCGCGCAGTCGAACGTGGTCCTCACCCGCGCGACCCAGCTCGCGCAAGACCAGCAGAGCATCGGGGCGATCGATCAGGCGCGCGCGGGGATCGTCGGTGCGGCGGCGCAGGCGCGGTCGGCGGACAAGCAGGTCTCGGTCGCGGTCGCCGCGGCCGATACCGCCGCGGCGCAACTCCGCGCCGCGCAAGACGCCGTGCCGGGTGCGCTACAGAATCTGCGTCGGGCGGGCGCCGATCTCCGACGGACGGTCTCGCTCGTCTCTACGGGCGACGTCGCCGTGCAACAACTCGACGCGGCGAAAGCGACGTACCAACAGGCGAGATCGAACTACGCGCAAGCGCTCGCGAACGTCGCCGCGGCCGACGCGTCGCTCGCGCAAGCGCAGGAACGCGTCGGGTCGCAGCGCTTCGTCGCGTCGAGCGAAGCGGCTCAGATCGGCGTGCAGCAGGCGGCGCTCACGACGGCGCAGGGGAAGCTCGCCGAATCGAGTGCCCCGAGCCGCGTCGCCGCGCAACAGGCGACCGCGAACGCGCAACAGTCGCAGGTGTCGTCGCTCGGCGCGCAACTCAAGACGGCCTCCGACGGACTCTCGTACACGCAGATCCGCGCGCCGATCGACGGCGTCGTCGGACAGAAGAGCGTCGAGATCGGTCAGACGGTCGCGGCGGGCGAGTCGCTCCTCACGCTCGTGCCGGAGAGCACCGCGTACATCACCGCGAATTTCAAAGAAACGCAGATCGGCCACATGCACGTCGGCGACGAAGTCGACATCAACGTGGACGCATACAAGGGCGTGAAATTCGTCGGCCACGTCGAGAATCTCGGACCCGCGTCGCAGAATAAATTCAGTCTCGTCCCCGCGCAGAACGCGACGGGCAATTTCGTGAAGGTCACGCAACGGCTCCCGGTCCGTATCGTCTTCGATCATCCCGATCCGAAATATCCCCTGCGGTCCGGACTCTCCGTCGAAGCCTCCGTGAAGGTCAAGTAACGAAGCGATGATGGCACTCCTCGTCGTGGCGGCGCTCGCGTCGCCACGCCCGAACGAAGTCGCGGCGACGCCCGTCCCACGCGCGACGCCCGCGCTCATCGCCACGCCGGAGCCCGCGGCAGGGACGCAACTCGTGCTCCCGCCCGTGCCGACGCTGCAGACGCCCCCGCCGACGACGGACGCGCAACCCGCAGGCGACATCGTCGGCGTCACCGGGCCCTTCGTCGGGATCTCGCTCGCCGACGCGGTCGGAATGGGCCTCTCCCGCAATACCGATCTCGCGGTCTCGCAATCGAATCGACGGATCGCGGCGTACCGGATCGTCGCCGCGGCCGGTGCCTACGACCTGCAATTCCAGATCGCGCCGTCGTACACGTATTCGCAACAGCCGGCGGTGTCGTCGTTCAATGCGGGCCCGAACGGAACGCCGCTCACGACGGTGACGGCGGGCGCGCGCGTCGGCGTCTCGGGGCTCACGGGTTCGGGCGGCCGGATCGACGCGAGCACGAGCGCGCAGCGGATCGACAACAATCTCTCGCTCAACAGTTACGATCCGTATTACGAGACGGCGTTCGCGCTCAGTTACTCGCAACCGCTCGCGCGCGGTCGCGCGATCGACGAGGTGCGCGAACGGATCCAACTCTCGAAGATCGACGCGAGCGTCTCGTCGGACGAAGCGTTGCTGACGGCTTCGAACACGATCGACGACGTTTCCGTGGCGTACGACAACCTCGTCGCCGCGTGGAAGAACGTCGCGATCCAAGAGGACGCGCTCCGTCAGGCGAAGGCGCAGAGCGAATCGAACGGTCGGCTCGTGCGCCACGGAAGCGCCGCTCCCGTCGACGTCGTACAGTCCGACCAACAGGTGCAAGAGTTTCAGGATGCCGTGTTCTCGGCGATCCAGAACGTCGCGTCGCTCCAGAACCAGCTCAAGGCGCTCGTCCTCGCCGATCCCGCCGATCCCGCGTGGACGGCGAATCTCGTGCCGACGACCCCGGTCGGTGCGCTTCCGGCGGAACCGAAGCTCGACGACGTCATGGTCGCCGCGCTCGCGCACCGTCCGGAGATCGATCGTCTGCGCGACGACCTGCGAAGCCAAGACGTGACGATCGCCTACGATCGCGACCAGACGAAACCGCAGATCGATCTCAAGATCGGCGTGACCGAAAACGGTTTTGCGGGCGCGCCGCTCCCGGCTTCGAATAATCCCTTCACGTCGATCTTCCAGGAGCAGATCACCGCGATCAACGCGCTCATCGCGCGCTCCAACGCCACGGCGGGCGCGGGCGTCGCGCCGCTCGTCCCGATCTCGGCGTCCGGTCTCGTCGTACCGCTCGCGCCGAACTCCGTGGGAAACATCGGCACGGCCTACAAGAGCGCGCTCGCGGGACAGTATCCGGAGTATCAGATCGGCGCGACGATCGCATTTCCGCTCCGCGATCGAACCGCACGTGCGACGTACGAGTCGGCCGTGGAGGGGCGACGTCAGATCGTGACGCGAGAACTCGGCGTCATCCAGCGTCTCCAAGTCGAGACGCGGAACGCCGTCGAGGGTTTCCGCTCCGCGCGCTCGCGTCTGATCGCGGCGACGTCGGCACGCGTCGCCGCGCAACGCGTCGAGGAGAGCGAGATCCGCAAGTTCCGAGCCGGCGAGTCGACGACGTATCTCGTACTGCAACGTCAGGTATTTCTCGCGAACGCGCGGGGCCGCGAACTCCAAGCACAGACCGACGCACAGAACGCGCTCGTCGAACTCGATCGCGTGTCGGGAGCGATCCTCGCGAAGAACGGCGTCGACGTTCGGCAACTCGGGACGAGCCCGCAGGGCACGGTTCCGGATCTCTTACGGAAAGCGACGACGCCCGCCGACGGCGCTCCGAAGTAGGACGCCTTCGCTCGGAAAAAAAGGTTAGAGGTTCGTCCTTGAAGGGTAGATCGACCTCATCGTGATGCTGAGGAGATTCTCCATGAAAACCCGGGCGGCCACCCTGATCGTAGCGTTGACCGCGGCCGCATGCGCGGTGCCGCTCGCGGCACAAGCCGATCCGCCGGCGGCGGCGGTTCCGATTCCGCCCGTCCCGTTCGCCGGGGCGCCTTCGAATCAGGACCCGAACGCCGGACAGTTCACGCTAAACTTCGACGACGGGGGCCGGTTTCTCGGAACCGGTCGACCCGCGGAGCACTACGCGAATTTCGCGCTCGGGCAGACCGGCGTGGAGCGTTCGCAGGCCGGAAACGCACCGACGCGCGAGGTCGAGAAGCGGGCCGTGAATCGCTTGTTCGTGCGATTCGCCGACCGGCTCCGAAGCGTGAGCAATCCGCCGACGGCGATGCGTTAGTCGAACGCACCGGGGCGACGGCGCGCCCGAATCGTGTCGAAGCAATAACGGTCGATCCGTTCCGATCCGACCGACCGAGCACGGAACGACCGAATTCTTTAGGATTCGGTCGTTTCGACGTTCGTGACCGATGCGTCCGCACGATACGCGGACCGCGGCGCTATCGCGGATGCGACGCCCGCGCATCCGCGCCGGTTAGCGACCGATACGGGCCGCGGCGGCGCGGTCGACGAGCCAGCGAACGCGACCGGGCTCGGGACGGACGATCTGCGCGGGGAATCGCGTCGGATCGAAATCGCCTTCGAGAACGTCGTAGAGCGCCTCGGCCTTTTCCTCGCCCGCCGTCGCGAACACGACGTCGCGCGCGGCGTTGATGACCGTCGGCGTGATCGTCAGGCGATGCGTCGAAAACTTTTCCACCCACGGCGCGCGAACGAGTCGCGCGGCATCCGTCTCGGGATCGGTTCCGGGGAAGAGCGATGCCGTGTGCGCGTCGGGACCGAGCCCGAGGACCACGAGATCGAATGCGGGCGACGCGCCGAGTTCGCGCGAGAGGATCGTCGCGTAGTCGCGCGCCGCTTCGTTCGGATCGATCTCGCCGCGCATCCGGAACACGCGATCGAGCGCGATCCCGAGCGGATCGAACAACATCGTTCGCGCCGTGTGATAGTTCGACTCGTCGCTCGTCGGCGCCACGCAGCGTTCGTCGCCGAAGAAGAAGCGCACGCGCTTCCAATCGAGCGCGTCCGGCTCGGCCGCGAGCAGGCGATACGCGGCTTTCGGCGTCGATCCGCCCGAGAGCGCGATATCGAACGTGCCACGCGCGTCGAGGGCGGCGCGCGCGCACGTCAGGATCGTGTCGGCGAGCGCGCGCGAGAGCGCCGTCGCGTCGTCTACGACGGCGATCTCCGCGTCGGCGGCGCTCATCGCAACAAGTCGCGAACCGCGAGCAACGACGTGTCGAAGATCTGATCCGAATCGCGCTCGAGGATGGCACGCTCGATGAGCGAGATGTTGTCGATGTTCTGCAGGGGCACGTGCCACATCGGACGCGCCTTGGGACCGTCGATCGTCAGGCACACGACCTGCTCGTCGCCCGCGCAGATCTCGGCACGATACGTCGACGCTCCCGACGTCAGCACGACCGAGAGCACGCGACGCTGATCGCCGCGATGTTTGCGACGGAGCGCCACGGTGTTGCCGCGTCGGTCGCGAAACGAGTCGTGCCCCGCGGGCTCCCACGAGAGACGGCTCGCGAGCCAACCCGCGAGATACAGCGCTTCCGCTTCGGATCCGCTTTCGATCGCGAGCGAGTCGATAGAAAAAAGATCCTCCCGTAACGCCGGATCGTCGAAGAACTGCGCGATGATGTCCTGCCACGGCAAGAGGCGCATGAAGGCGAGATCTTGGAGGCTCGCGTTGGGAAAGCGTTCGGCGAACTCGCCGAGTTCGCGGACCGTCTCCTCGTCGCGCGCCTGTCCCGACGAGTCGACGAGCACGGTCTGCGCCTGCGCCGCGATCCCCGAGAACGTGCGGCTTCGCAAGAGTCGCGCACCGCTCCACCAGAGCACCGTCGGAACGTCGGGGACGGTGAGTTCCGCGACGAGGCTGATGATCGTCGCATGGTCGATCGTTCCGACGCCGACGTCGATCCGTTCCGTGACGATCGTCGTCTCGCCGGCGCGTCGGGTCGTCGCGGAAACGCGAAACCCGAGCGTCGCGTCCGTCGAGTCGAGGACGATGAATCGCGCCGGAATTTTCGCGACGACGATCTCGGCGCGTTCGAGAACCCACTGCCGATGGACCGGGTCGTCGACGAACGCGATGAAGTTCATCGTCGCGACGTGCGCGGCGGGCATCCCCTCCGGGACGGGGGCGGCGGCGGCGCGCGCGTAACGGAGACGATCGAGTGCGGAAGGCGCGTCGCCGAGCGTTTCTTCGACCGGAGCCGACATCAGATCCGTCTCCACTCGCGGCCGTCGGCGACGAGGAGCGCGTCCGCGTTTTGGGGGCCCTGACTCCCCGCGAGGTAGTTCGGAAAGTCCATCATCGGCGATTGTTCCCAGCGTTCCATGATCGGGGTGACGATCTTCCACGCTTGCTCGACCGCATCCCAGCGCGTGAAGAGCGTCGCGTCGCCGCGCATCGCGTCGCCGATCAACCGTTCGTACGCGGGTGCGGAGACGACGCCGAATCCCGTCCCGTAGTTGAAGTCCATCGTGACGCCGCGGATGTGCATCTTCGGCCCCGGAACTTTGGCGTTGAAGCGAATCGAGACGCCCTCTTCGGGTTGGATCTTCATGACGAGCGTGTTCGATTCGATCTGATCGCCCGATTCGCCGAAGATGCGGTGCGGGATCGACTTGAAACGGACGGCGATCTCGGAGTGCTTGCGCGCGAGTCGTTTTCCGCTACGCAGATAGAACGGCACGCCCGCCCAACGCCAGTTATCGATCACGAGCTTCACGCTCGCGTACGTCTCCGTGACGGAGTGCGGATCGACGCTCGCTTCCTCGCGATAGCCCGGAACGGCTTTTCCGTCGATGAGGCCCGGTCCGTATTGTCCGCGCGCGGTGACGCGCGAGACGTCGTCGAGCGAGAGCGGACGGAGCGCCGAGAGCACCTTGAACTTTTCGTCGCGGATGTGGTCGGCGCTCGGCGAGATCGGCGGCTCCATGGCGACGAGCGCGAGGAGATTGATCACGTGATTTTGGATCATGTCGCGCAGCGCCCCCGCGCTTTCGTAATAACCGCCGCGACCCTCGACGCCGACCGTCTCCGCCGCCGTGATCTGCACGCAATCGATGTAGCGGCGGTTCCAGATCGGTTCGAACATGAAGTTCGCGAAGCGCAGCGCGACGATGTCTTGAACGGGTTCCTTGCCGAGGTAGTGATCGATCCGATAGATGTGCTTTTCGTCGAAGACCTTCGTGACGTCGTTCTGCAGATCGCGCGCCGACTCGAGACTCGTTCCGAACGGTTTCTCGATGATGATGCGCGACCACCCGGTCTCTTGATCCTTGGGCCCGAGCCCCGCGGCCGCGAGCCCGGCGACGATCTTGGAAAAGACGCTCGGCGGCGTCGAGAGATAGTAGAGGCGATTGCCGCCCGTGCCCAGTTCGGCGTCGTTGCGGTCGAGCGTCGCCTTGAGTCGACGGAAACTCTCGACGTCGTCGAGATCGCCCGAGACGTAGCTCAAACGATCCGCGAAATCTTGCCAGAGCGGTTCCTTCGCGGGGCCCGAACGCGAGAACTCGTCGACGGCCGTTTTCATCTGCGTCCGGAACTCGTCGTCGGAGACCTCGGAGCGCGAGAATCCGACGATGCCGTACTGTGTCGGCAGGATGCCGCCGAGGCGAAGATTGTACATCGCCGGAACGAGCATCCGCTTCGTGAGATCGCCGCTCGCGCCGAAGAAGACGACGTTACAGGGATCGGCGATGCGATTGGAATCGAGACCGGCGCGTAACGGATTGGACGCATCGGAACGGCTCGAAGTGATGGGTGGGAGGCTTCCGATATCGGTAGCCACGGTGATCAGACTCCTCTCGCTTCGGATGCGGCATCGGGGGCGCGGACGCCGCCGAGATCGAGCGTCATCGCGCTCACGGCGCGTCGCGTCGTCGGATCGGTCGCGACGTCGCATCCGCGTGCGGAGTCGCGATCGACGATCGTTCGCTGATTATGCTTTTGCCGCGACCGCATCGTCCACGGCCGCCGTCAGCGCTTCGAGGGCTTTATCGATCGATCCGACGAGCGCGACGCGCGTGCCGCGACGATCGCGCTTGTCGAGCGATTCGAAATCGCCGAGTGCTTGCGCGTGGATCAACGTCCCGAACGTCGTCATCCCCGGAATCTCGAGGTCGCGATCTTTCGACGTATCGCTCGTGAGTTGCAAGAACACGCCCTCGTTCGGTCCGCCCTTGTGGAGTTGACCGGTCGAGTGGAGGAAACGCGGTCCGAAGCCGACCGTCGTCGCCACCTTGAGCCCGTTACGGATCGCCAGACGGATGTCGTGGAGTTGTCGTTCGTGTTGGGCGTTCATCTCGACGTACGCGGTGATCGCCACGTAGTCGCCGGGCACGACCTGTCCCAGGATCGCGGAGATCGCGCTTGCGAGATCGGACCCGAGCGCGACCGACGCCGAGCCCTTGAGCGGGATCAAGCGCGCGGTCTCGGTCGAGAGCGACGGCTCCGCTTCACCGAATTTTCCCTTTTCCTTGTATTCGGCGAGGAGTCGCTTCGTGTTGTCCTTCGACTCTTGCACGTTCGGTTGATCGAACGCGTCGATGCCGATCACGCTTCCCGCGGTCGCGGTCGCGATCTCCCAGAGCGCGAATTGCCGCCCGATATCGAGCCGGTCGTCCATCGCGAGTCGGATCACGGGATGGCCCGCGGCTTCGAGGGCCGCGAGTCGCGTTTCGATCGCGCCGCCGTCCATCGCGCCCGCGACGTGCTCGCTCGGCGAGAGACCCGCACCGACGTAGACGAAGACGCGATCGGCGCCGTAATCGTGCGGCGCGCCGAGCGTCTCGCCTTCGATCGGAACGATGCCCGTGCCGCTCTTCCCCGTCGACTCCGCGACGAGTTGTTCCGCCCACGTGCCGAACGCGGCGACCTCGGGATGGGTCACGATCGTGAGCTTGTCGCGACCTTCCTTCTGCAACGCGCCGATCGTCGCGCCGAATCGCACGGCCTCGGAATCGTCGACCTTCGTGGTCCGCGAATTCGCTTCGAACGTTTCGAGCGCGCGATCGAGGATCGCGGTGACGTCGTATCCCGCGAGCGCCGCCGGTACCATGCCGAAATACGAGAGCGCCGAATAACGACCGCCGATATCGGGATCGTTGACGAAGACGCGACGGAAGCCCGCCTCCTTCGCTTCTTTTCCGAGTTGCGTGTCGGGATCGGTGATCGCGATGAAACTCTCGCCTGCGTGATCGGCGCCGACGACCTTCTGCACGCGCCCGAAGAAGTAGCGAAAGAACGCTTCGGGCTCGGTCGTCGTGCCGCTCTTGCTCGCGACGATGAAGAGCGTGCGCGTGAGATCGAGCGACGCTTCGAGCGTGCGCACTTGCTCGGGGTTACTCGAATCCAGAACGTGAAGGGTCGGATAGTTCGGCACCTTGCCGAACGTCGCGCGGAGGACGTCGGGCGCGAGCGAACTCCCGCCCATCCCGAGCACGACGACGTGCGCGTAGAGCTTCGCCATCTCGGCCGCGAACGCGACGAGCTCGGGCGCGGCGTCGTGCACGGTCTTCGGAAAATCCAACCACCCGAGCGCGTGTTTGACGATCTCGACGTGGTCGGGATCGCTCGACCACGGTGAGGGATCCTTGCTCCAGAGCTTCGCGAGAAAGTCGTCCGACGCGAGCTTCGCGAGCGTCGCCTGCGTGGTACCCGACGTTTCGCTCGCGATCGCGACGCGCGACGTCCCCTTCGCGAGTTGCGCGCTCTTGCCCGCGATCGCCTCGAGCATCTCGGCATACGATGCCTCGAACGACGCGACGCCGTCGACTTGGAGCTTTTGCGTGACGTCGTAGAGCGAGATCTTCGCGGCGGCGAGCTCGGCGATCGTCTCGCGCGCGCCCGCGAGATCGCTCTCGACGGTGTCGGCCTGGATCGTTCCGTGATCCATCAACGCGTCGAGCGTCGCCGGCGGCAGCGTGTTCACGGTATTCTTTCCGACGACCGTCTCGACGTACATGAGATCGGAATATTTCGGATTCTTCGTCCCGGTGCTCGCCCAGAGCGGCCGTTGCACCCGCGCTCCCTTCGCTTTGAGCGCCTCGAAGCGCGGGCCTTCGAACAGTTCCTTGTATTTCGCGTAGGTGAGCTTGAGATTCGCGATTCCGGTCTTCCCGAGCAGCGACTCGAGCTGCGTCTCGCCCTTGGCGATGCGATCTTCGAGCATCTTGTCGATCGCCGCATCGATGCGGCTGACGAACACGCTCGCGACCGACGCGACGCGATCGATCGGCGAACCCGCCGCGATCCGCTTCTCGAGACCCGCGATGTACGCGTCGGCGGTCGCTTCGTACGTCTCGATCGAGAAGATCAACGTGATGTTCACGTTGATGCCGGCCGCGATCGTCTCCGTGACGGCGGCGATGCCCTCGGGCGTCGAGGGGATCTTGATCATCACGTTCGGTCGGTCGACGAGTTTCCAGAGCCGCGCCGCGGCGTCGATCGTCGACTGCGTATCGTGCGCGAGGGTCGGCGAGACTTCGAGGCTCACGTATCCGTCGCCGCCGCCCGTCGAATCGTAGAGCGGTCGGAACTCGTCGCAGGCGTGTTGGATGTCGTCGATCGCGAGCGCCTCGAACAGATGGTTCGGATCGCGCTCGCGACCGATCAACGACGAGAGTTGCGCGTCGTAATCGTTCCCGCTTCCGATCGCCTTGTCGAAGATCGTGGGGTTGGAGGTCATCCCGCGCAAACCGCTCGCGATCAATCGTCGCAACTCGCCGGAGGCGAACATGCTCCGGCGGATGTTGTCGAGCCAGATGCTCTGTCCGACGGCGGTTAGCGCTTGAAGATCGATGCTCACGATGGCATCTTACCCACGTCCCGCTTGCTTACCGCATGCTACACGCTCGCGAGCAATCCGGACGCCTGTTTCGCGATATCCTCCGGGGTGAATCCGAACGCTTTCGCGAGCGCGGCCGCGGGTGCCGAGGCGCCGAAACGATCCAAGCCGATCGCGATGCCGTTCGGGCCGACGAACCGGTGCCACCCGAACGTCGATCCCGCCTCGACCGACACGCGCGCGCGCACGTCGCTCGGCAAGATTTTTTCGCGATAGGCCTCGTCCTGTTGCAAGAAGAGTTCGAACGACGGAAGCGAGACGACGCGCGTCGCCGTTCCCTTCGCGTCGAGCAGTTTCGCCGCGTCGATCGCGAGCGACACCTCGGAACCCGTCGCGATGAAGATGACGTCGGGCTTCTTATCCCCACCGTGGATCACGTATCCGCCCTTGGCGACGGCGGCGTCGCGATCGCCGAGATACGGGAGCTTCTGACGCGAGAGGACGAGCGTCGTCGGACCCTTGTGCGCGACGGCGAACTTCCACGCTTCGAGCGTTTCGAGCGCGTCGGCCGGACGGATCGTCGTCAGGTTCGGCATCGATCGCAGGCTCGCGAGTTGCTCGATCGGCTGATGCGTCGGACCGTCTTCGCCGAGGAACACCGAGTCGTGCGTGAACACGAAGATCGTTTTCGTTTTGTTGATCGCCGCGAGCCGCACGGCGGGCTTCATGTAGTCGAGGAAGTTGAAGAAGGTCGCCGTGAACGGCACGATGCCGCTGTGGACGGCGAGGCCGTTCGAGATCGCACCCATCGCGTGTTCGCGAACGCCGAAGTGGATGTTCCGACCCGCGTACGAGCCGGGCTGAAAATCGCCCATCCCCTTGAGGTACGTTTTCGTCGAGGGATCGAGGTCGGCCGAGCCGCCGACGAGTTCGGGCATATCCTTCGCGATCGCGTTCATGATCGTGCCGCCGGCTTCGCGCGAGGCCACGCTCCCGTTACTCGCATCGAAGGTCGGCCACGAGAACGTCGGGAGTTTCTCCGCGCGGATGCGCTCGAGTCGGCTCGCGAGTTCGGGATTCGCCTTCGTCCACGCCGCGTACGTCTCGTCCCACGCGGCCTGCGTTTTTTTGCCCTTCGCGCCGAGTTCGCGCCACCACGCGAGCACGTCGTCGGGGACGAAGAAGTCGGGCTCCGTCGGCCAGTCGAGCGCTTCTTTCGTTTTCTTCACGTTGTCCGGGCCGAGCGGTTCGCCGTGCGCGCCGAACGTGCCGGCCTTCGGCGAGCCGAATCCGATGATCGAGCGGACGGCGATGAGCGAGGGGCGCCCGTCGAGCTTCGCCGCGTTGATCGCCGCATCGATCGCGTTGACGTCGTTTCCGTCGTCGGCGCTCACGAGCGCCGTGTGCCACCCGTACGCGTCGTAACGCGCGATCACGTCTTCGGTGAACGCGAGATCGGTCGGTCCGGCGAGCGAGACCTTGTTGTCGTCGTAGAGGACGATTAGCTTGCCGAGTTTGAGATGGCCGGCGAGGGACGAGGCCTCGCCCGAAACGCCCTCCATCAAGTCGCCGTCGCCCGCGATGCAGTACGTGTGGTGGTCGACGATCGTCTGTTCGCGATTATAGGTCGCGGCGAGATGCGCTTCGGCCATCGCGAGACCGACGGCGTTGGCGAGGCCCTGTCCGAGCGGTCCCGTCGTCACCTCGACGCCGGGGGTGTGGTGGAGTTCCGGATGGCCCGGCGTCTTGCTCTCGAATTGACGGAAGCTCTTGAGGTCGTCGAGCGAGACCGGATACCCCGTGAGATACAGCAGCGCGTAGAGCAACATCGAGCCGTGACCCGCGCTCAGCACGAAACGATCGCGATCCCACCAGGCCGAATCCGAGGCGTTGAATTTGAGGTGGCGGCCGAAGAGCGCGTACGCCATTCCGGCGGCGCCGAGCGGCAACCCGGGGTGTCCCGAGTTCGCCTTCTGCACGGCATCGACGGCGAGAAATCGAATCGCGTTGATGCGCTTGCTGTCGTCGGCGGTGTTCGACAAGTCGGGGCTCCTTCACGGGTGTGCGGCGGGCGACGTCGTTCGCTCCTGGTGCGACCTTTCCCACAATGGCGACGCGTTCATGTCGGGCGGAAAAATTTCCGCGGTAGGACTTCGCGGGCGGCCGCACCTACCACGCCCACGTGGACCTCACGACGTTACGCGCCGAGATCGACGCGCTCGATGCCGACCCATCGGACCTTCGCGGCGCGCGGGGCGACGTCGTCGATCGCGTCCTCGACGCGCTCGACTCGGGAACGTTGCGCGTCTGCGAACCGGTCGGCGACGAATGGGTGACGCACGCCTGGATCAAACGCGCGATCCTCATGTATTTTCGCCGACACGACAATCGCGTTTCGGGCGATCCCGAGGGGCTCGCGTTTTTCGATAAGATGCCGACGAAACGGAATTACGCGGCGTTCGGGGCGCGCTGCGTGCCGCCGGGTGTCGCGCGTCACGGTTCGTTTCTCGGACGTGGGACCGTGCTGATGCCGGGGTACGTGAACGTCGGTGCCTACGTCGATGAGGGGTCGATGGTCGACACGTGGGCGACGGTCGGATCGTGCGCTCAAATCGGAAAGAACGTGCACCTGTCGGGCGGGGTCGGGATCGGGGGGGTTCTCGAACCGCCGCAGGCGCAACCCGTCGTCGTCGAAGACGGCGCGTTCGTGGGATCGCGGTGCGTCGTCGTCGAGGGCGTGCGCGTCGGTCGGGAGGCGGTCTTGGGTGCGGGACTGATCCTGACGGCGAGCACGTCCGTCGTCGACGTGCGCGGGGCGGAACCGGTCGTGACGAAAGGTCGGATCCCGCCGCGCGCGGTCGTCGTTCCGGGGACGATGCCGAAAACGTTCGCCGCCGGAACGTACGGCGTCACGTGCGCGCTCCTCATCGGCGAACGGACGGCATCGACCGACCGCAAGACGACGCTCGAGTCGGCGATTCGCGATTACGGGGTTTCCGTATGAATCCCGCGATCGCGCAGGCGGCGCCGTCGCTCATCCGCGCGCTCCACGCGAAACGCCGGCCGACCTCGATCAATCTCGGGATCGGCGAACCGACGCTCCGTCCGGATATGGCGCACTTCGAACGGGCGACCGCGTGGGTCGCCGAACACGGGTGCCGTTACTCGACGAATATCGGCGACGAAGATCTGCGCGAGGCGATCGCGCGTCGCTACGCCTATCCCGGTCTCGACGACGCGGCGAACGTCGTCGTCACGAACGGTTCGGAAGAGGCCGTCTACGTCACGCTGCGCGCGCTGCTCGATCCGGCGTCAGACGAACTGCTCATCGTGGATCCGTCGTTTCCCGTGTACGCGAAGATCGCGCAGGTCGAGGGGATCCCGTTCCGCCGGCTCCCGCTCGATCCGCGCGCGCCCGACGCGTTCGATCCCGACGCCGTCCTCGCCGCGGTCGGTCCGCGGACGCGCGCGATCGTGATCTGTTCGCCGTGCAATCCGACGGGTCGCGTGATCTCGCGCGCGAGCGCGCGGCGTATCGCCGAGGGTCTGACCGCGCGCGGCGGACCGCCGATCTACGTGATGCACGACGAGATCTATCGCGAGATCGTCTACACGGACGACGTCGGCGAGTTCGGAAAAGTTTACCCCTATACGATCGCGATCAACTCGCTCTCGAAATCGAACGCGCTGACCGGGATGCGGATCGGCTGGGCGATCGCGCCGAAGCACGCGATCCCCGATCTCGTGAAGATGCACGGCTGGACGACGTCGTGCGCCAATACGTTCGCGCAACGGATCGCGCTCGACGTCTTCGAGACGGACGATCTCGCGAGTCATCGTGCGTGGTACGCCGAACAGCGTCGCGGCGTCGTCGCGACGTTACGGGAACTCGGGCTCGAATTCGTCGACCCCGAGGGCGCGTTCTACGCCTGCGTCCGCGTCGGATCGGAAGCGGACACGCTCGGATTCGCCGAGGCGCTGTTGGAGGAGGCCGACGTCATCGCGATTCCGGGCGATCTCTTCTCGCCGATCTTAGCGGGTTGGTTGCGGACGAGCTTCGTCGGGGCCGCGGACGACGTGCGTGAGGGATTGCGTCGGATCGCCGCGTTCGCGCGCGCGGGCGGCGTGGCCGTCGGCTGACCGACGCGCGAAGCGGGACGGCGCTCCGCGCGACGTCGCTCCGCGTCATTCCGAGGCGACGACGTTCTCGCGGGCGTCGCTTGCGGGTCCGATCCAAACCGTCTGCACGTTGACGAACTCGTGAATGCCGAAGGCGCTCAGTTCGCGGCCGTACCCGCTTCGCTTGACGCCGCCGAACGGGAGCCGCGGATCCGATGCGGTCATCCCGTTGATGAAGACCGCGCCCGATTCGAACCGTGCGGCGAGCGTCTCGGCCCGGGCGAGATCGCGCGTCCAGAGATTCCCGCCGAGTCCGTACTGCGAGGCGTTCGCGAGCGCGACGCAATCGTCCGCATCGCGCGCGCGCACGACCGCGGCCGCCGGGCCGAACGTCTCTTCGGCGAACATCGGCATCTCGGGCGTCACGTCGGCGACGATCGTCGCCTCGAAATAATATCCCGGTCGCGCGATCCGCTTGCCGCCGAGCAGGACGCGCGCGCCGAGCGCGACGGAGCCCGCGATCTGGCGTTCGAGATCGTCGCGGAGATCGGGCCGTGCGAGCGGCCCGAGCGTCGTCGCGCGATCGAGCGGATCGCCCGGGACGAGCGCCCGCGCGGCGCTCGCGAACGCGGCGCAGAACGCGTCGTACACGGGCGCCTCGACGATGAAGCGTTTCGCGGCGATGCAACTCTGGCCGTTGTTCTGGAAGCGCGCGCGCACGGCGGTTTTCGCGGCCGCGTCGACGTCGGCGTCGGCGAGGACGACGAAGGCGTCGGATCCGCCGAGTTCGAGGACCGTCTTTTTGAGCGACTTCCCGGCGGTCGCGGCGACGGCGCTTCCCGCACCCTCGCTCCCCGTCAGGGTGACGGCCGCGACGCGCGGATCGGCGACGACGGCGTCCATGTCCTTGCCCGCCACGACGAGCGTCGTGAACGCGCCCGCCGGTAGCCCGGCTTCCGCGAAGACGCGTTCGATCGCGAGCGCGCATCCGGTGACGTTCGCGGCGTGCTTGAGCACGACGACGTTCCCGGCGACGAGCGCGGGCGCGGCCGCGCGGAAGACCTGCCAGTACGGAAAATTCCACGGCATGATCGCGAGCAGCACGCCGAGCGGACGGTACGCGACGTAACTCTTCGCGGCGTTGGTCGCGACGGGGTCGTCCGCTAAGAGCGTCGCGCCGTTATCGGCATAGTAATCGCACCCGAGCGCGCTCTTCTCGACCTCCGCCTCGGCTTCGGCGAGCGTCTTGCCCATCTCGCGCGTCGCGAGTTCGGCGAGGTCCGATTTGCGCGCGCGTAGCGCGACCGCCGCGGCGCGAACGCGCGCGGCGCGTTCGGCGAGCGGCGTCGTGCGCCACGTCGCGTAGGTCGCCGCCGCGCGATCGAGCGCGGCGTCGATCTCGGCCGGAGCGTGGATGTCGTAGGTCCCGAGTTCCGCCTCGTTCGACGGATCGATCGTCGTCACGTGCGGTCGGGTGCTCGTCGTCGTCACGGGCGGGCGATTCTGCGACGCGTTCGAGGAGCCCCCGTCGCCTACGTGCCGAGCGGCGCGTCGATACCGAAGGCGCGCCCGACGACGCGCGCGAGCGCGGTGCGCGGCACGAGTCCGATGAGCTCGCTCTCGGCGATCGCGACGCCGCGCGCCGCGGCGAGAAGGCGGATCGTCTCGACGATGCGGTCGAGCGGCAGCGCGTCCGCGTCGGTGACGTTGCACGAGACCTGCACGCGCCCGTCGCTCTGCCGGATGCCGAGCGCGCGCAGCGTGCGCGGACCGCCGTCGCGTTCGCGCATCGTCCGCGCGATCGAACGCGCGAGGGCGAGATCGTCCGAAGCGAGGACGACGTTGAAGGCGACGAGGATCTCGCGGACGCCGACCGCGACCGCGCCCGCGCTCGGATGCGCGGCGCTCGCGCCGACGTCGGCGACGCGCGCTGTGGCGGCGAGCGCCTCGAACCCGCCGCGTCGGACGTCGGAGAGCCCGCGCGCGTCCGCCGAGGCCGCGCCG
>CAZZXB010000050.1:2429-19889 GCA_964658025.1 uncultured Janthinobacterium sp. | reverse complement strand
CGGCGCTCAGTGGCCCGCGGGGACGGTCGCCACGGCGAGCAGGTTCTCGCCCGTCATCTCGGGCGGCGCCGCGAGACCGAGTAACGGCAAGAGCGTCGGCGCCACGTCGCCGAGTTTACCGTTGGCGAGCGGACCGATGTGCGGTTCGCGCGAGACGATGACGAACGGCACCGGATTCGTCGTGTGCGCCGTGAGGGCGTTCCCGTCTTTGTCGAGTTTTTCTTCGGCGTTGCCGTGATCGGCCGTGATCGCGAGGATCCCGTCGGCGTCGAGCACGGCGTGCTCGAGCCGTCCGAGCGCGACGTCGAGCGTTTCGAGACTCGAGATCGTCGCGTCCATCACGCCCGTGTGCCCGACCATGTCGGCGTTCGCATAATTCATCACGATGAGATCGTGCAGGCGATCGGCGACGTCTTCCGTCGCGGCCGAGGTGATCTCGCTCGCGCGCATCTCGGGCGCGAGATCGTAGGTCGCGACGCTCCGATCCGACGGGATCAAGATCCGATCCTCGCGCGCGAACACCGTCTCGCGACCGCCGTTGAAGAAGTACGTCACGTGCGCGTACTTTTCGGTCTCGGCCAGACGCAATTGACTCAAGCCCGCGCGCGCGACGATCTCGCCCATCGTCTCCGCTTGCGGGCGCGGGCCGAAGAGCACGGGGTTGCTCATGTCCTCTTCGTACTTCGTCATCGTCGCGAAGTCGAGCCGATCGTATGCGACGACCGGGAATTCCTTGAACTCGGCACGCGTGAACGCGAGCGTCATCTCGCGCGCGCGATCGGGGCGGAAGTTGAAGAAGATCACGGCGTCGCCGCTTCGGACCGGGCGCGCGTCGCCGACGATCGTCGGCACGACGAACTCGTCCGACTCGTCGCGCGCGTATGCGGCGGCGAGCGCCTCGGTCGCGGTCGCGGCGCGATGGTCGGCCTCGCCGCGCGCGATCGCGTCGTACGCCTTCCGCACGCGTTCCCAGCGCTTGTCGCGATCCATCGCGTAGAAGCGCCCCGAGAGCGACGCGATCGCGCCGGGTGCCCCCGCCGCAGCGAGGCGCGCTTCGAGCGCGTCGATGTAGGTCTGCATCGAACGCGGCGGCACGTCGCGGCCGTCGCCGAACGCGTGGATCGCGAGCGGCACCTCGCGCGCGGTCGCGTCGACGAGCGCGAAACAGTGGTCGATCGAACTGTGGACGCTGCCGTCGGAAAGCAAACCCATGAGGTGCAGGCGACCGCCGCTCGATTTCACGTGCGCGATCGCGCCTTGCAACGTGGGATTTTTCGCGAACGTGCCGTCGGCGAGCGATTCGTTGATCACGACGACGCCCTGCGGCACGACGCGACCGCTCCCGATGTTGATGTGGCCGACCTCGCTATTGCCCATCACGCCCGCCGGGAGGCCGACGTCGAGCCCGCTCGCGTCGAGCAACGCGTGCGGATAGGTCGCGAGGATCCGCGTCCAGTTCGGGAGATCGGCGCGCGCGATCGCGTTGCCGTGCGGTTCGTCGCGGTGACCCCAACCGTCGAGGATCGCGAGGACGAGCGGTCCCTTGCGCGCGCGCTTGGAATTCATGCCGCTTGACGCGCGAGCGCGCAGCGCACGATCGCGCCGAACGACGCGGCGTCGAGGCTCGCGCCGCCGACGAGCCCGCCGTCGATGTTGCTCTCGGCCATGAGCGCCGCCGCGTTTTCGGGCTTCATGCTTCCGCCGTAGAGCATGCGCGCTCCCGAGAGTCCGACGACCGAGGCGCGTATCTCGCCGATCGTGCGATCCGCGTTCGCGGGCGTATCGGAGAGACCCGAGCCGATCGCCCAGATCGGCTCGTACGCGAGGACGCAGCGCGCCACGTCTTCGGGCGGGACGGAGGCGAACGCGATGCGCGCCTGACCCGTCACCTTCGCGATCGCCTGGCCGTCTTCGTGTTCGTCCCGCGTCTCGCCGACCGCGACGATCGGAACGATCCCCGCCTCGATCGCGGCGCGGACTTTGAGGTTCACCGCGTCGTCGTTCTCGGCGTAGCACGCGCGTCGCTCCGAATGACCGACGATCACGTAACCGACCCCGAGTTCGCGAAGCATGAGCGACGAGATCTCGCCCGTATGCGGACCGTTATCGGCCGCGTGCATGTTCTGCGCGCCGACCGCGATCGGCGAACCCGCTAACTCTTCGACCACCGCGGCGAGCGCGGTGAACGGCGGGCAGACGACGACGTCGACGCCTTCGGGGAGCTCGATCGCGCGCAGGTCGCGCGCGAGCGCGCGCGCCTCGGCGATCGTTCCGTTCATCTTCCAATTCCCGGCGATGAGCGGCCGGCGCGCGCCCATCATGCCGGGGCGCTCGTCTCGCGTGCCGAGGCTTCGAGCGCGGCGACGCCCGGAAGGGTCTTGCCTTCGAGGAATTCCAACGTCGCGCCGCCGCCCGTCGAGACGTGCGTCATCGCGTCCGCGAAACCGAGTTCGTGCGCGGCCGCCGCGGCATCGCCGCCGCCGACGACGCTCGTCGCGCCCGCCTTCGTCGCCTCGGCGATCGCCTCGCCGATCGTCCGCGTCCCGTTGCGGTACGGCGCCTTCTCGTACACGCCCATCGGCCCGTTGAAGACGATCGTCTTCGCGCCGCGGAGCACCGACGCGTACGCGTCGGCCGTATCGGGACCGATGTCGAGGATCATCTCGCTCGCGTCGAGGCCCGAGAGCGGGACGGGCTTCGCCTTGTCGTCGGCATCGAACGCCGTGGAGACGACGCCGTCGGTCGGGAGGTGGAAGACGACGCGCTTGCCCTTCGCCGCTTCCAGAATTTTTTTCGCGGGCTCGAGATCGGCGTCGCGCAGGCTCTTGCCGACGTCGATCCCCTGCGCCGCGAGAAACGTGTTCGCCATGCCGCCGCCGATCACGAACGCGTCGACGCGCTCCATCAGGTTGACGAAGACGCCGACCTTGTCTTTCACCTTCGCTCCGCCGATCGCGCAGACGAACGGGTGTTGCGGATCGTGCGTGAGGTTGCCGAGCGCGGTGAGTTCGGCTTCCATGAGAAATCCGGCGGCCGACGGCAGATCGTGCGCGATGCCTTCGGTCGACGCGTGCGCGCGATGCGCGGTGCCGAAGGCGTCGTTGACGTAGAGTTCCCCGAGCGATGCGAGTTCTTCGGCGAAATACGGATCGTTCGCTTCCTCCTCTTTGTGGAAGCGGACGTTTTCGAGGATCACGATGTCGCCGTCGGCGAGATCGTTCGCCGCGCGTCGCGCCACGTCGCCGACGCAGTCGGTGGCGAAGCGGACCGGAAGGTCGAGGCGTTTGCCGACTTCCTTCGCGACGGGTTCGAGCGACATCGAGGGCACGACGGCACCGTCGGGTCGCCCGAGATGCGAGAGCACGATCGTGCGCGCGCCCCGCTCGTGCAGGTAGCGCAACGTTTCGAGCGCGGCGACGATGCGCGTCGGATCGCCGACGACGCCGTCCTTCATCGGAACGTTGAGGTCTTCGCGGACGACGACGCGTTTGCCGCGAACGTCGAGATCTCGTAAGCGGCGAAAGTTCACGTCAGACGGCGGCGGGAAGCTTCGAGAGAACCATCTGCGTCACGTCGGCGAGGCGGCACGAATACCCCCATTCGTTGTCGTACCAGGCCGCGAGTTGGATCAGATCGCCCTGCGCGTTGTTGAGCGACGAATCGATGATCGAACTGAACGGCGAGCGCTTGAAATCGGACGAGACGAGTTCCTCTTCGCTGTAGCCGAGGATGTCTTTGAGATCGCCCGCACCCGCCGCGCCGCGCAAGATCTCGTTGAGCTCCTCTTTCGTCGTCTCGCGTTTCACGTGCGCGACGAGGTAGATCATCGAGACGGTCGGCGTCGGAACGCGGAGCGCGAAGCCGTCGAACGTGCCCTTGATCTCCGGAATCGTCAGGTAGAGCGCCTTCGCCGCGCCCGTGGAGGTCGGCACGATGTTCGTCGCGGCGTTGCGCGCGCGGCGGAGATCCTTGTGCGGCGCGTCGAGGATGTTCTGATCGTTCGTATAGGAGTGAACCGTCGTCACGAATCCCTTGACCCAGCCGAGATGATCGACGACGGGTTTCACGGCCGTGGCGAGACAGTTCGTCGTGCACGACGCGTTCGAGATGATGTGGTGCGCGCCCGGATCGTATGCGGCGTGATTGACGCCGAGAACGAGCGTGATGTCCTCGCCTTTGGCGGGCGCGCTGATGATGACTTTTTTCGCGCCGCCGCCGTCGATGTGGGCGCGCGCCTTCGACGCGTCGGTGAAGAGGCCGGTCGATTCGATCACGACGTCGACGCCGAAATCTCGCCACGGAATCTTCGCCGGATCGCGCTCGGCCGTCACCTTGATCGCCTTACCGTCGATCGCGATGCCGTCGCTCGAGGACGTGACCGTGCCGGGAAACGTCCCGTAGTTGGAGTCGTATTTGAAGAGATGCGCGCACTCTTTGGGACTGGTCAGATCGTTGACGGCGGCGATCTCGACACCCGGATGGCGTTCGAGAAGGGCCTTCGTGAAGTTACGGCCGATCCGACCGAATCCGTTGATGCCGATGCGCATTGAGGGTCCTCGCGTCGTGACAGTGAGTGCGGCAAGCCGAGCGTCTTCGGCCCGTCCGCTTACCCGATATTCCCGGTCCGGCCCTTCCTCGCTCGGACCGCGAGCCGGATTTTCCCGCGTTCCAAGGGTTCGCGCCCGGCGCTCGAGTTTGTCGACGGCGCGGGAGAGTGCGGCCATCCGGCCGCCGACGGTCGACTTGTTGACGGGTGGGGAACAGCGGCGTCCAAGCTCGGCGAGCGTCTCGGTCGGGTGGAGCAGCCGCAGTTCCGCCGCCTCGCGAAGCGCGGGCGAGAGGTTCGCGAGGCCGTACGCGTCGGCGAGATACGCGATGCGATCGCGCCCGAGCGTCGCCGCGACGGCCGCGCGATCGACGTTCGCGGCCTCGGTGTTCACGAGCCGCCGGATGCGATTTTTCGTCTCCTTGAGCGCGCGAAGATCTTCGAGCGCGAACACGGCCTGCGACGCGCCGATCGCCGCGAGCAGGCGCGCGATCGCTTCGGCATCCTTGAAGTAGACGAGCTCGCGGCCGTCGCGTCGCGCGCGCTTGCCCGAGAGCCCTTCTCCGCGCAGGAGCGCGACGAGTCGTTCGGCGCGCGCGTCGTCCGGCGCGACGAATTCGAGATGGTATCCGCGCGTCGGAAGCGCGAGCGAGCCGCACGCGAGAAACGCCGCGCGCAACTCCATGCGTCGATCGCAGCGTGCCGTCGGTTTCGCCGCGGGTGCGTCGTCCGGAGCGTCGACTTCGTAGGTCGCGACGCGCCCGAGACGCGTCCCGGGAATTTTTCGGATCGCGCCCGGCGGCCGTTCGAACAGCGACCACGCGAGCCGCGCGACGGCGGGGCGCTGCGTGCGAAAGACGCGTCCGCCCGTGCCCGTCCCGTAGCGGATGAGTCCGGCGCGTAGCGCGCTCCGACAGTGCGGCGCGTCGACGGTTTCGCGCGCGAGCCCGTCCTTCGCGTCGGCCGAGAGCGTTCGCGCCATCGCTTCAGGCGAGCCAGTCGGTCGGCTCGTCGCGCCGTTCGGAGACGATCTCGTAGAGCGGCGTATCGCGGAGCGCGGGCGTGATCCGCTCGGGGACGAGCAGCACGCGCACCGTGAGGTACTTCCGCGCGTAGTGCAGTTCGATCACGTCGCCGACCTTCACGTCGTACCCGGGCTTGAGCGCCTTGCCGTCGCGCGTGATCCGTCCGTTGACGATCGCTTCGTGACCCTCGCTCCGCCGCTTCGCGAGGCGCGAAACCTTTAGGAACTTATCGATTCGCACGGAGACCGCGTTCGCGTTTTCCGTCGCGTCGTCCGTTTACGGGAAGCGCGGAAAAACGACGCGAAGCGCGCCGTATCATGTATCCGTTCCGCGCACTTCGCGCGTTCGCGTCGCGCGCGTTCGCGATCTCGCTCGTCCTCGTTCCCGTCGCTCACGCACGCGCGGCCGCGCCCGAACCCGCTTCGGCCGACGCGCGACTGCAAGCGCTCGCGCGTCGGATGACCTTCTCGTGGGCGAGCGCTCACCCGCTCGTCGGCACGTCGCTCGGCATCGCGGCGGAAGACGGATCGCTCGACGTCCCCGGCGCGGCCGAGAACGCGCGCGACCTCGCGACGATCCGAGCGTGGAAGCGCGGACTCGACGCGATCGACGTGACGGGTTCGCCGTTACGCGTCCGCGACGACGCCCGGCTCCTGCGCGCGCAACTCGTCGCGATGGAGCGGACGTACACGGTCTACCGCACGTACGAAAAGGATGCCGCCGCCCCCGCGGATTCGATCGTCAACGCGATCTTCACGCAGTTCCAGCACCTGCCCGCGGCACCGGGCGCGGCGCGCGATCTCGCTTGGGATCGCATCGTGCGACGGCTCTCGGGAGCGCCCGCCTACATCGCGCGAGCGCGCGCGCTCGTCGTGCGACCCGGTCACCTCTTCGGCGTCGTCGGTTCGGAAGAGCTCGCGGGCGCGCCCGACTTCCTGCGCGGCGCGTTGACGGCCGCGGCGCGCGCGTCGCTGTCGGAGCCGAAGTTCGCGACGTTCGTCGCCGCGCGCGATGCGACGCTCGCGTCGATCGCGCGAACGAAGAGCTACATCGACGCGCACGTCGCCGGCTGGCCCGAAAATTACGCGATGGGGCGCAAGGCGTACGACGCGATGCTGCGCGACGAACTGCTCGTGCCCTACGACGCCGATCGCGTCGAGCATCTCGGACGCGACGAGCTCGCGCACGGCGCCGTCGTGCAGTTCTGGTTGCGCGGCGTCGCCCGCGCGCGCGGCACGCCGATCGGCGCGCCGAGCGGCGGCGGGATCGCCCCGAGCGGTAAGGCGCTCGTCGCCTTCTATCGCGCGCGGATCGACGAATTGCGACGGACCGTTCGCGACTCGCACGTCGTGACCGTTCCGACGTGGCTCGGAACGATCGACGTCGTCGAGACGCCGAAGTTCCTGCAACCCGTCTCGCCCGGCGCGTCGATGAACGCGCCGTTACTGTTCAGCCCGCAGACGAGCGGGTTCTACTACATCACGCCGCCGAAATCGCTCGCCGAAGCCGCGGCGCGACTCGATCCCAATCAAGATTTCGATCGCGACCGCATCATCTCGACCGCGGCGCACGAGGCGATGCCCGGTCACTTCCTCCAACTCTCGATCGCGCGTCGCCATCCCGATTTCGTCCGCAAGATCCAAGGAAGCGGCTCGTTCGCCGAAGGCTGGGCGTTCTACGGCGAGGAGATGTTCGTCGATCTCGGGCTCTACGGCGATCATCTCGACGGGCGGTATTTCACGGGACAGTGGGAGCGCGTGCGCGGCGCGCGCGCGGTCGTCGATCCCGAGCTCGCGACCGGTCGCTGGAGTTTCGAGCACGCCGTCGCGTACTTCGCGGAGCAGACGGGGTTCCCACTCGCCGCCGCGCGCGAGGCGGTCGCCGGTATCGCGACCCAGCCCGGGTACGTGATCTCGTACAGCGTGGGACGCGCGCAGGTCGAGCAGATCTTACTCGATTACCTGCATCGCGTCGGCCCGAAGGCGTCGTTGCTGGATTTTCACGATCGGTTGCTCTCGTACGGCACGACGCCGCTGGCGATCGTCGGCCCGGAGCTCCTCGGCGATCTCGACAAATCGACGGACGCGGTCCGCGCCGCCGCGAATTACTGAGCGGCGGGGACGACGCACGTGCCGCGCGCTCGGCACACGACGACCGGTTCGGCGAGCACGTCCGCCGCGCTCGGCGAACGATCGGGGCGCGCTTGGATGATCTTGCGCGCCTCGAACTCCATCGCGCGCGAGCGCGTCCCGACGCGCACGATCCGGCCGACCGCTTCGATGTAGTCGCCCGCGCGGACGGGCGCGAGAAATTCGACGCGTTCGTAGCCGGCGAAGAGTCCCTCGTCGCCCGAGTCGCGGATGCACAGCTCGGTCGCGACGTCGCCGAAGAGCGCGAGCATCCGCGCGCCGTCGACGAGATCGCCGCCGTAGTGCGCGTCGTGCGCGCTCATCCGGAGCCGGATCGTCGCGTCGCTCACGCCGCCTGCGTTTTCGCGAGCCGCCAGAGCGCGTCGAGTTCTTCGAGCGACAAGTCGCCGAGCTTGCGCCCCTCGCTCTCGGCGCGTCGTTCCATGAAGGTGAAGCGCCGATAGAATTTGTCGTTCGCGGCGCGCATCGCGCCTTCGGCGTCGATCTCGAGCGCGCGCGCGAGGTTCACGATCGTGAAGATCACGTCGCCGAGTTCCTCGCGCATTCCGGCGCGATCGCCGTCGCGTCGCGCGGTTTCGAGTTCGGCGATCTCCTCGGCGAGCTTCTCGCGGATGCCGTCGATCGCGGGCCAATCGAAACCGACGCGCGAGGCTTTGTCCTGCATCTTCTGCCCGCGTTGGAGCGCGCCGAGGCCGCGCGGGATGCCGTCGAGGCGACTCGTCCGCGTCGCGGCCGAGGGTTCCAGCGCCTTGAGCTGCTCCCAGTTCTGCCACACGTCGGCGACGCTCGCGACCGCGCGATCTCCGAAGACGTGCGGGTGACGCCGGATCATCTTGTTCGAGAGGCCGTCGACGACGTCCGCGATCGAAAACGAGCCGCGTTCGGTCGCGAGTTGCGCGTGGAAGACGACCTGCAGTAACAGATCGCCGAGTTCCTCGCAGAGCTCGCTCGGATTTTTCGATTCGATCGCGTCGATCACTTCGAACGTCTCTTCCACGAGATAGGGCACGAGCGACTCGTGCGTTTGCTCGCGGTCCCACGGACAGCCGCGTCGGAGACGCTCCATCACTTCCACGAGATCGCGAAACGAATAATGTGCCGACGCGGGCGGCAACGGAACGAGCGGCATCGCGATCGCGGCGGAGAGCGTGGCGCGCGGCATGCCGGGCACGAGTTCCGTTCCGATCCCGGCGCTCTCGAGCGCGCGCAGGAGGAGCGGCAGACCCGGAAAGTCGGAGAGCGGGTTGCCGAGCACCCCGATCGCGAAATCGCCCGCGGGCGCGCGGCGCGCGAACGCGTCGATCGCCTCGCTCGAGCCGCGAACGAATAACGCGGCATCGGGGACGAGCTCGCGCTCGATCGTCACGCCCTCGCTCTCGAGAAAGAGCACGAGTTCGGGCGGCGCGAGCAACGCGACCGCGCGACCGACCGCGCGCAACGCCTCGAGCGCGCCGAGCGTGACGAGATTGGGGATGCCGGGCCCGAGCCCGACGATCCGCATCAGCGCCACGAAAAAATCCCCGAGACCTTCATCTCGGGGATCCGTTCGTCGCGCGTGCGGCGAGTTCTTGGAGTTATTTCGGCGAGGCCGATGCGGCGGGACTCGCGGCGTCGCTCGCGGCGGGCGCGGGACCGGACGGCGGAATCGCGTCCTTGAGACGGTCGTCGTAGATCTTGATGTCGGCCTTGCTGCGCAGCGTCTGCAGGAACGCGGGGATCTGCGTCTGCTCCTGCTGCTGCTTGAGCAACGTCTCGATCTTGTCGCGCGAGTTCGCGAGGCTCGCGATCTGTGCCGGCTTCTTTTCCTCGACCTCGATGATGTGATAGCCGAACGGCGATTTCACGGGCGGCCCGACCTTGTTGAGCGGCTGCGAGAACGCGGCGGCCTGGAACGACGGCACCATCTGACCCTTCCCGAAGAATCCGAGTTCGCCGCCCTTGTCCTTGCTCGACGGATCGGTCGAGTACTGTTTCGCGAGCGCCGCGAAATCGCCGCCGCTCTTGAGTTTGCCTTCGACGAGTTGCGCCGTCTGCACGCTCGGGACGAGGATGTGACGCGCGCGCACCTGCTCGGGCGTATCGAGCGTGGCGTGATTCTTCGCGAGGTAGGCCGTGATATCGGCGTCGGAGACGTGGACGTTGGACGCGACGGCTTTCTCGACGATGAGCTTCTCGCGCAGGATGTTGCGCACGTCGCTCTCGGTGAGTCCCTGCTGCTTGAGGAGTTGGTCGAAGCCGCCGGGCGGGTACTTCGACTTGATGTCGTTCTCTTCTTTATCGACGGCCGAATCGGGGATGTCGATCTTGTTGTCGGCCGCGTACTTATCGATCAACGCCGCCTGGACCAACTGGTTGAGCACGGATTTCGCCTGCGGCGAGGACTCCATCTTGGCGTCGAAATCCGCGCGCGAGATCGCGGTACCGTTGACCGACGCGACGTCGCCCGTGCTCGATCCGGACGAGCATCCGGCGAGACCGAGCCAAAGCGATAACGAGGTAAGGACGGCGAGCGAACGGGGCGCGAGGGACATGCGAAACTCCAAGGGCTAGACACAAAGGCGCGGAGCCGATTCGAGGCTCCGCAAGCGAGGGCGGTTTCGCGCGACCGGTCGACGCCTTCCTGCCCGCCCGAGACTTTATAATGCGGCGAGCAGGGCCCGCAGGAGCGGCAAGTGCTCGACGGGTTTGCGGTCGGGAAGATCGATCGAAATCTTGCCGTCGCCGAAGCGAAACTTGTTCTTCGTGAGGGATTGTAACTGCGGGATCGCCCCCGGCGCGATCGCGAAGCCGCTCCCGACGCCGAGCGTGAGCCGCGTGTTGTCGACGATGACGCGCGTGACGCCCTTGCCGATCGCCGTCGTGCGGAGTTTCGTCACGTCGACGAGGTTGGCGAGCGGTTCGGGCAGGGTCCCGAAGCGATCCTCGAGGCCCTCCGCGAGCTCGTCGACTTCGGCCTCGCTGCGCGCGTTCGCGAGCTGTTGGTACGCCGCGATCTTCTGCGAGACTTGCGGGATGTAGTCGTTCGGGATGTAGGCGTCGAGCTTGACGTCGATGACCGCCTCGCGTCGCTCGGGAAGACCCGACGCGGATCCCTTGCGCGCGGCGATCGCCTCGGCGAGTAACTCGCAGTACGTCTCGAATCCGACCGCGCCGATGAAACCCGATTGCGCCGCGCCGAGCAGGTTGCCCGCGCCGCGGATCTCGAGATCGCGCATCGCGACCTGCAAGCCGCTTCCGAGATGCGTGAACTCGCGGATCGCCTCGAGACGCGCTTTCGCGTCCTCGCTGAGCGCCTTGTGCGCCTGATACAGTAAGAAGGCGTAGGCCTGATGGTTCGAGCGGCCGACGCGCCCGCGCAACTGATAGAGTTGCGAGAGCCCGAAACGATCCGCGTCGTTGACGATGAGCGTGTTGGCGTTGGGGATGTCGATGCCGTTCTCGATGATCGTGGTCGCGATGAGGACGTCGATCTCGCCCTCGACGAATTTCGCCATGATCGGTTCGAGCTCGCTCTCGGTCATCTGTCCGTGACCGACCGCGATCCGCGCCTTCGGAACGAGTTGCTCGAGCGCGCGCGCGACGCCGTAGATCGAGTCGATCCGGTTGTGGAGATAGTAGACCTGACCGCCGCGATCGAGTTCCGCGGCGATCGCCTTCTGCACGATCGTGTCGGAGAACGGCACGACGACGGTCTTGACCGACATGCGATTTTTCGGGGGCGTCTGGATGAGCGAGAGATCGCGCACGCCGAGCAGCGACATGTGCAGGGTGCGCGGGATCGGCGTCGCCGAGAGCGTGAGCACGTCGACGCTCGAGCGCATCTGCTTGAGCCGCTCCTTGTGCATCACGCCGAAGCGCTGCTCTTCGTCGACGACGATCAAGCCGAGGTTCGCGAAGACGACGTCTTTCTGCAACAGGCGGTGCGTGCCGACGACGATGTCGACCTTGCCCGCCGCGAGATCCGCGAGCGCGGCCTGCTGTTCTTTTTTCGTCTTGAAACGCGAGAGCTCTTCGATGCGCACGGGGAAGCTCGCGAAGCGCGCGCCGAACGTACGCGCGTGTTGCGCGGCCAGGAGCGTCGTCGGCACGAGGATCGCGACTTGCTTCTTGTCGGCGATCGCCTTGAAGGCGGCGCGGACGGCGACCTCGGTCTTGCCGTAGCCGACGTCGCCGCAGACGAGCCGGTCCATCGGGCGCGCGCGTTCCATGTCGGATTTCGCGTCGTCGATCGCCTTCTGTTGGTCGGGCGTCGTCTCGTACGGAAAGGCCTCTTCGAGTTCGGCCTGCCACGGCGTGTCGGGACCGAACGCGTACCCGGGCGCGCTCTCGCGCTCGGCGTAGAGCGCGACGAGTCCGTCCGCGATCTTCGCGAGACTCTCCGAGACGCGCGTTTTGGTGCGCACCCAATCGGCGCCGCCCATCTTCGAAAGACGCGGTGCCGCGCCTTCGGTCGCGCCGTACTTCCCGACCTGGTGCATCTGCGTGACGGGGACGAGCATCCGGTCGGTTCCGGCGTACTTCAGATCTAAATAATCTTGCTTCGCGCCGAGGATCGTCTCCGCGCGCAGGCCGAGGTACTGTCCGATGCCGTGCGTCGCGTGGACGACGTAATCGCCGACTTTGAGATCGGCGAGCGTGACGGGCACGCCTTCCTTCACGGCGCGGAGCTTCACGCGCTTCGCGGGTTGGCCGTAGATCTCGCGATCGCCGAGCACGTGCAGGCGCAATCCCGGGATCGCGAAGCCGGAATCGATGCTGCCCTGATCGACGAAGACGACGCCGCCGCGCGTCATGCCGGGGGCGCTTCCGACGAACGACGACGGACCCGACTCGCGCAGGTGGAGGAGCGTCGCGCTCCGTTCCACCGTGAGGTTCGCCGCGCGCAACATCTCCGCGAGTCTCGACGCGCCCGACGCGACGAGCGCGACCGTCTCGCCGTCGGCGACCCAGACTTTCACCTGATCGAGAAACATCGTGAGTTGGCGGTTGAAGCGTTCGACCGGACGCGTTTCGAGGACGAACGAATCGAGCGAACGCGGTAACCACGGCGGGGCGTCGCCTTCGATCGCACCCGGCAGCACGAGCGTCCGGCGCGACGCGAACGCGGCGCCGAGCGACTCGAGCGTCGGATGCGGTGCGACGACGTCGGCGAGCAACGCTTCGCCGACCGCCGATTCCTCGATCGAGAGTTCGCCCGAATCGGCGGCGGCGAGTAAGAGCTGCGCCTCGCGCGAGCGCTCGTCGTCGAGCCCGCGTTCGATCGTCGCGAGCATCGCCGGCTCGTCGAGCACGACGACCGCGTGCGCGGCGAGATGGTCGAGGATCGTCTCGCGCGCGTCGTACGCGAGGGGCAACCACGCTTCGGGGACGTCGGCGCCGCTCGCGAGATAGGCCCGCGCGGCCGAGACGGTCGCGTCGGTCCCCGCGATCCGTTCGAAGACCCGCTCGCGCAGTGCCGGATCGCGCGAGATTTCGCTCCACGGCGCGATCTCGCAGCGCGCGATCGGATCGGTGCTCCGTTGCGAGGCGAGATCGAAGGTGCGGATCGATTCGATCTCGTCGCCGAAGAATTCGACGCGCGTCGGGGCGTCCGCGGTCGCGGCCCAGACGTCGACGATCCCGCCGCGGACGGCGTATTCGCCCGCCGCGGCGACGACGTCCGTGCGGTGATAGCCGACGTCGAAGAGGCGTTCTTGCAACGTCTCGAAGCCCGTCTCGTCGCCGACTTCGAGCGCGAACGACGCCGCGGCGAAGATCGCCTTCGGCACGACGTACTGCCGGAGCGCGACGACGGGGACGACGACGATCTGCGCTCTCGCCGCCGCGAGATCGGCGAAGAGCGTCATCCGCGCGCTCCGCTCCGAGGGCGATTCGATCACCCCGACCGACTCCTCGCGCGGTCGCACGAGCGTCACCGCGGGTTCCGCCCCGAGATAGTACGTGAGATCCGCGAACGTGCGCTCCGCGACGTCGGGCGTCGGAACGACGACGAGCATCGGCGCGCGGAGCGCGCCGAAGATGCCGGCGAGCAGATACGGTCGCGCGGCCGAGGTCGTTTCGTGCAACGTGAAGGCGCCGCCGTGCGCGCGCAGGCGTTCGAGGAGTCCGGCGAGCGGCCGACTCGAACTCGGGAGCGCGCGGACGAGCGATGGGGCTAACGTGGCGATGGAGGAACTTTCTCGGACGAGAACCGCGGCGCGCGCGGTGTCAGTGAAGCGTCAGCGCGAGGACGACCTGCGTGTTCCGGCCGTCGGGGACGCTCGCGACGAACGTGATCGGATACGTGCGATTCCGTAGGTACCCAAGCCAGAACGGGATCGCCGGAATTCCCGTGTCGATCGCAAAGACGCCGTTCGCCACGCGCGGGATCTCGATGGTCCGCCCGAGGGTCGTCGCGACGACGGCCGTCGTCGTTGCGTTCGTGATGACCCGAACGTGGATGTCGCTCGGCGGAACGAACGCGATCTGACTGAGATCGATCTCGTCGATCTGCGGTGCGCCCGGACCCGGCAGCGGCGTCGCCGCGGCCGCGGGCGGACGGTACACGTAATTGTAGAGCGGGGTCGGGCTCGGCGTCGGAACGGGCGTCGGCGGCGGCGTCGGAACGGCGGACGCCGTCGGGAGCGGCGACGTCGAGGGCGGGGCGGTCCCGCTCGGACTCGGAGCGGTCGCGACGGGCGACGCGGTCGGCGCGTCGGAGTCGACGACGCGTCGCGCCTGCGCGCGGGCGTGATCCGCCGCGCCGACGACGAGCGCGCAGGCGACCGCGATCGCGCTCGCGCCCGCGGCCGCCCGACGGATCACTGCAGGACGACCGGAACGGGGACGGTCACGCGTTTGCCGCTCGCGCCGACGGCGATGAAATCGATCGTCGTCGTGATCCCCGAGGCGATGAACGGCAGTTTCGGGAGCATGCTCGACGCTTCGAAATCACCGTCGGAAATCTTCGGGACGACGCCCTCCTTGCCGTTGCTGCTCGAGACGACCTTGACGACGCCCGGACTCGTCGTGACGCGGATCATGATCGGGCCCTGCGAGCGCAGCTTCTTGCTGTTGAGATAGACGGCGAAGATCTGCGGCTGGTCCGCGGCCGGGTGGTCCGGTTGGCGTGGAACGAACCGGTACGCGTACGGCGACGGCGTCGGCGAGGCGGTCGGGAGCGCGGTCGGCGTCGGAACGCCCGGCTCGGCGGACGCCGGGCCGAGCGGCGACGGACCGGCGGCCGGGGCCGTGGCGCCCGGCGAGACCGGAGCGATCGGCGTTCCGACCGCCGCGGGGACCGTCGCCATGGGGGACGTCTCGGGAAGCGGCGTCGGCGTCGGCGTCGGGACCTGCGCCGCGAGCGTCGCGAGCAGGCCGAGGAGCGGGAGAGCAGTCACGTGAGGGCTTTCTTTTCGAGGCGGAAGAGCGCGAGCGCGGCGGCCAGGGCGAGCGGCGAGAGCGCGACGGAGGCGGTTATACGGAGTTCGCCCGGAGTCATCGTCCCGACGGCGTCGGGAAGGTAACGTACCGCGGAAAAAATCGTCACCCAGACGAGCGCGCGCGACCAGCGACCCGCTCCGCCGAGGAGCGCGAACGGGACGAGCCACACCGCGTACCACGGATACGGATTGGGGAGCGCGAGGACGACGCCGATCGCGCCGATCGCGTAGCCGTCGCGTCGGCGGGCGAGGACGCGTGCGAGTCCGACGAGCGCGACCGCCGCCGCGAGGAACGCCGCCGCGAGCGGCTCGACGAGGGCGGCCGCGGACGCGACGGGCGCGTAGCGGGCCGACCCGCGTTCCGCACCGAGGGCGGGGAGGAGCGGGGGGAGCGCGAGCGCCGCGGCGAGCGCGAGCCCGCCCGCCAGACCCGCGAGCGTTCGCGCGCGCCCGGTCCGTCCCGAGCGCGTCGCCGCTTCGAGCGCGAGGGCGATCGCGAAGGCGAGGCCGGTCGCCTTGACGACGGGCGCGAGGCCGACGAGCGCGGCGCCGACGAACCCGCGCCCGCCCCGCGCGATCGCGAGTCCCGCGAACACCGCGGCGACCACGAGCGCGTCGTTGTGGCCCTCGGCGACGCTCCACGCGACGAGCGGATTGAGCGCGTAGACGCCGAGCGCCCGCGCGCGCCGCGCCGCGGGCGCCGTCGCGAGCAGGCGGTCGAGCAACGCGATGCTCGCGAGGAACGCGAGCGCGGCGATCCCGCGAAGCGCGACGAGGGCGGAGCGCGGATCGTCTCCGCCGCCGAACGCGACCGCGAGACGCGCGAGCCCGACGAACGCCGGTCCGTAGACGCACACCGGAAACGCGCCGCCCCACTGGAAGCGTGCCGCGTCGACGATCGCGCCGTGGACGTTCGCGGCGAGCGGCGCGTAGGGATCGATCCCCGCGTTCGCGAGCGCGCCGTATGCCGCGTAGGCGTACGCGTCGCTCGAAAAACCGAACGGCCACGCGAGGGACGCCGCGACGATCGCGGCCGCGAACGCCACGATCGCGGGGGTGCGGGGCGCGCCGTCGCGCGCCCACATCCGTAGCGTCGCGCACCACGCCACGACGGCGCAGGCGAACGCGCTAGCGAACGCCGCGAAGCACAGTCCCCCGTATCCGCCCCAGCCGGTCGCGATCGGGAACGGTTGCGCGAAATCGAGGTGCAGGCGCGCGGGATGCCGCGCGGCGATCGCGCGGGCGGCGAGCGCCCCCGCGCCCATCGCGACGGCGATCCCGAGCGGCGGGAGCGCGCGCCGGAGGTTCGCGGACCGCGGGTTCACGTGCCGGAGGCTCGCGCGCGGAGTTCCGGCCGCGCGCGGACAAAGCGGCGGACGTGGACGAAACGGCGATGCGCCGGGCGATCGCGTGCAAACGCGACGGGGGCGCGCTCGAACCGGACGCGTGGGCCGCGATCGTCGCGGGGTACGTCGCGGGACGGATCGACGACGCGCAACTCGCCGCGCTGTTCATGGCCTGCGTGGCGCGCGGGATGGATCTCGACGAGACGACGGCGCTCGCGCGCGCCTACGTCGCGAGCGGCGAGACGCTCGCGACCGCGGACGCGCGCGCGGTCGACAAACACAGTACGGGCGGCGTCGGCGACACCGCGTCGCTCGTCGTCGTGCCGCTCGTCGCGGCCTGCGGCGTCCCCGTCGCGAAACTCTCCGGTCGCGCGCTCGGCCACACGGGGGGCACGCTCGACAAGCTCGAGGCGATCCCGGGCGTCCGGACCGATCTCGCGCCCGAGCGATTCGCCCGGATCGTCCGCGACGTCGGCTGCGCGATCGCGGCGCAGAGCGCGCGCCTCGTTCCGGCCGACGGACGCACGTACGCGCTGCGCGATCGAACGGGGACCGTTCCGTCGGCGGGTCTCATCGTCGCCTCGATCGTGGCGAAGAAGATCGCGGGCGGCGCGCGCGCGATCGTCTACGACGTCAAGGCGGGCCGCGGCGCGTTTCTCCCGGAACGCGACGCCGCCTACGCGCTCGCCGACGACCTCGTCGCCGTGACGGAACGGCTCGGGCGTCCGTCGGTCGCGCTCGTGACCGACATGGAAGAGCCCCTCGGTCGCGCGATCGGAACGGGGCTCGAAGCGATCGCGGCGCGCGATCATCTGCGCGGCGACGCGCGCGATCCGCGGCTCGGTGTCGTCGTGACGGCGCTCGCGGAGGCGCTGTTGTGCCTCGCGGGACGTTCGGCCGACGCGACCGCCGCCGTCGCGAGCGCGCTCGCGTCCGGCGTGAGCGGATCGCCCTGGTATCCATCGAGCGTGA
>CAZZXB010000050.1:0-2419 GCA_964658025.1 uncultured Janthinobacterium sp. | reverse complement strand
CGCATCCGGCGCCGCGTCCGAGCGTTTCGAGCGGATGGTCGCCGCCCAGGGCGCCGGGCGCGACGCGCTCGCGTCGCTGGCACCGCACCCGAGAGCCGAGGTCGTGCGCGCCGAACGCGCGGGCGTCGTCGTCGCGATCGATCCGGTCGCGCTCGGCGAGGCCGCTCGCGACCTCGTCCGGCGCTGCGGTCCGGGCGCCGGGATCGTGACCGCGGTCCGCGCGGGCGACGTCGCGGCCGCGGGCGACGCGCTCGCGACGGCGTACGGCGAAGGCGCGGATCTCGGCGCGCTCGCGCGCGCGTTTTCGATCGCGGACGGCCCCGCGACGCCGCGGACGATCGTCTATCGCGAGAGCGGTTCGGCGGCGCGCGCGGCGCCCGCGACGGGTGCCGCGGGGACCGGGGTCGCGGCGTCGTCCGCGCGTTCGATCCCGCCGAGCAGGTAGAGCGGTCGCTCCTTCACCTGATCGTAGATCCGTCCGAGGTATTCGCCGACGATGCCGATCGTGATGAGTTGCACGCCGCCGAGAAAGAGGATGGCGAGCATCATCGACGTGTAGCCCGCTTCGTTGTATCCGTAGAATTTCAGGAACAACACGACGACGCCGTAGAGAAACGCGACGATGCTGACGACGAAGCCGACGTACGTCGCGAAACGGAGCGGGATCTCCGAGAACGACGTGATGCCGTCGAGCGCGAATTTGAGCATCTTCGAAAACGGATATTTCGTCTCGCCGCTGAGCCGCGCGTCGCGTTCGTACTCGACGCCGATCTGTTTGTAACCGACCCAACTCACGAGCCCGCGCAAGAACCGGTGCTTCTCGCGCGTCCGTCCGAGCGCGTCGACGACGCGTCGACTCATCAACCGAAAATCGCCCGTGTCCACGGGGATCGAGACGTTCGTAAGGCGCCTGATCGTGCGATAGAAGATCCGCGCCGTCAGCAGCTTGAAGGCGCTCTCGCCCTTGCGCGTCTTGCGCGTGGCGTAGACGACGTCGTAGCCCTCGCGCCACTTCGCGAGAAACGCCTCGACGAGTTCGGGCGGATCTTGCAGGTCGCCGTCCATGAGCACGACCGCGTCGCCGCGCGCCGCGTCGATCCCCGCGGTCGCCGCGATCTGATGCCCGAAATTGCGCGAGAGATCGACGACGACCAGACGCGGTTGCGTCCGCTGTTCGTGGCGGAGCGCGACGAGCGTTCCGTCGCGCGAGCCGTCGTTGACCGCCACGATCTCGTACTCGTCCCCGCTCGCCGTGACGCGATCCATGATCGATCCGATCCGACGGACGAGTTCGGGGACGTTCCCTTCCTCGTTGAATAACGGGACGACGATACTGACGGTACTCATGTGAGCTCGCACCGGACGGCTTGCCAAAAGAGTGGGAAGAGCAATTCGTGTGGCCCGGTGAACGAGAATCCCTTTCCGTTCGTGCCGATGTGAGGCCGACGCACGACGTTGGTCGACGGGCGATACTGTCGGATGAAGTCGAAATCCGCGGTCGTGAAATCGCCGCGATGGCCGAGATTGCGCGCGACGCTCACCGCTTTGAGAAAGACTTCCGGTAAGAGCACGGCCGATCCGAAGTTGAGGTAGACGCCGCCGTCGAGCAGATCCGCGACGACGGAACAGAGGAGCCGAAAGTCGACGAGCGAGGCCTCGCCGAGCGCCGCACCATCGGCCTGCGGATGCGCGTGCACGATGTCGGTTCCGATCGCGACGGTGACCGAGAGCGGGACGTCGCGCGCGGCGCAGGTCGCGAGGACGGATTGCTCCGCGCCCTCCGCGCGCGCGGCGAGCAGGGCGTCGCCGAGCGCCCGTCCGATCCCGCGCGCGCGCTCGCGCGCGATCGCACCCAGGATGAACGTCGCGGTCTCGCCCGACATCCCGAACGAACCGTCTTGGAGCGCCGTGTCGACGTCCTCGGACGTCTTGCCGACGAGCGCGAGTTCGGTATCGTGGATCGTCACCGATCCGTTCGCGACGACGGCGTTCACGTGTCCGGCACGGACGAGATCGCAGAGCATCCCGCCGAGCCCGACCTTCACGACGTGACCGCCGAGCCCGAGCAGGATCGGTCGCCCGCGTTCGATCGCGCGCGCGGTCCGCGCCACGAGATCGCGCAAGCCTTCCCCGGCCAGGATGTTCGGAAGCGCGTCGAACCACGTGCGGAATGAGGCATCCGTCGCCACCGTCCGTCCCCGATCTTCGCGTCGTACTTTCGACGGGCGATCGTCGAGCGACGTTACCGCGAGGCGGGCGAGATCGATCGGTCCGTAACGCATCGGCTTGCGGTTCCGCGGTTCGTTTGGGAGCCCTTGCGCTTTCGTGCGTCGCGCTCGCCGACTGTTCGATGCGCGCGCAACACGTCGACGCGCCGCGCGTCGCGACGAACGTCGACGTCGCGACGCCGCTCTCGAAC
>CAZZXB010000049.1:4523-20034 GCA_964658025.1 uncultured Janthinobacterium sp. | reverse complement strand
CGGATGATCGCGCATCGGATCGGCCCGTCGGCCGCGGCACGCAGGCTTTCGGGCGAAGGGGCTTTCGAACAACTCGCGCGGGCTCGGGAGCTCGAGGCGCTCGGGCGCGACGTCATCCATCTCGAAGTCGGCGAACCGGATTTCGACACGCCCGCGCACGTGAAGGCCGCGGGGATCGCCGCGATCGAGCGCAACGAGACGCACTACGCGCCCTCCGCGGGTCTCGCGAAGACGCGGGACGCGATCGCGACGTACGCCGCGCGCTTCCGCGGCATGGCGCCGTTCGCGCGCGAGAACGTCGTCGTCAGCCCCGGGCTCAAACCGCTCGTGTGGAATCTGCTCTGCGCGTTACTCGGTCCGGGCGACGAGATGATCTACGCCGATCCCGCCTATCCCGCGTACGCCGGATGCGCCGACTATCTCGATGCGGTCGCCGTGCCGATCCCGCTCGTCGAAGCGACCGGCTTCCGGCTCGATCTCGATCGACTCGCGAGCGCGATCACGTCGAAGACGAAGCTCGTCGTCCTCAACTCGCCGCAGAATCCGACGGGCGGCGTGCTGACGCGATCCGATCTCGAAACGATCGCGGAGCTCGCGATCCGGCACGATCTCACGGTCGTCTCCGACGAGATCTACTCGCGGAACATCTACGACGCGGAGTTCGTCTCGATCGCCTCGCTCGACGGGATGCGCGAACGGACGGCGATCCTCGACGGATTTTCGAAGGCGTACGCGATGACGGGTTGGCGGCTCGGCTACGGCGTGCTCCCGCTCGAGATGGCGAAGCTCGCGACGCTCTTCGGACAGAATAATTATTCGTGCGTCGCACCGTTCGTCCAAGAAGCGGGGATCGCGGCGCTGACCGGACCCGACGACGACGTGCGCGCGATGGTCGCGGAGTTCCGCGTGCGTCGCGACGCGATCGTCGAGGGACTCAATTCGCTTCCCGGCATCTCGTGCGCGACGCCGGCGGGCGCGTTCTACGCGTTTCCCAACGTCGGCGGGATCACGCACGACGATCGCGCGCTCGCGTCGTTCCTGCTCGAAGAAGCGGGCGTCGCGGGACTCGGCGGTTCGTGCTTCGGACCGCACGGACGCGGCTACATGCGCTTCTCCTACGCGCGCTCGCTCGCCGAGATCGCGGACGCGATCGAGCGCATGCGCGCGGCGTTACCGCGCTTCGTTCCGCCGACGCTGACCTAACCTCGTATCCGCGGGTTTCGCCCGCCATGCCGTGTCGTCGAGTTCGCTAGGCTAGCCGTTTCGTCGATGTCGGCGACCGAGCCGTTCCATCGATAGCGATCCCCGCGACGCGTCGTCCAATTTCGTTCGCGACGTTTCGGGGACGCTCGCAGCGATCGCGACCGCGGCTGGGCGGCGCTATGGTAAGCGCATCGCCCGTTTCACGTCGGCGAGCGTCTCCGACGCGACGCCACGGGCGATCTCGGCACCGCGTTCGAGGACGACGTCGACCTGCGCGGGATCGAGCGCGGCGCGCCGTTCGCGTAACGGCGCGAGGTAGGCGTTCGTCCGTTCCGCGAGTTCCGACTTGCACGCGACGCAGCCGAGCGCGCCGCTCCGACATTCCGCGTCGATCGTCGGCGTACGCGGCACGTTGACGATCTTCTGCAACGAAAACACGGGGCAGACGTCCGGCCGGCCCGGATCGTTGCGACGTATCTTGAGCGGGTCGGTGATCATCGCGCGGATTTTTTTCGTCGTCGTCGCGTCGTCGTCGGCGAGTTCGATCGCGTTGCCGTACGATTTCGACATCTTGCGCCCGTCGGTTCCGGGGACGTCCGGGAATTCCGAGAGCGTCGCCTGCGGTTCGACGAGCGTCGCGCCGTAGAGATGGTTGAAACGGCGCACGACCTCGCGCCCGAGTTCGAGGTGCGCGAGTTGATCGCGACCGACGGGGACGACGTTCGCGCGCATCACCGCGATATCGCAGAGTTGCATGAGCGGATATCCGAGAAAGCCGTACGTCGCGATCTCGCCGCCGAGCGCCGCGATCTGATCCTTATAGGTCGGCACGCGCTGCAGCCACGCGACGGGGACGATCATCGACAACAAGAGATGGAGTTCCGCGATCTGCGGCACGTGCGATTGCACGTAGACGACGGCCCGATCGCTCACGCCCGCCGCGATCCAGTCGAGGACCATCTCGCGTACGTTCTCGGCGAGCGTTTCGGTCCGTTCGAACCCGGTCGTGAGCGCGTGGAGGTCGGCGACTTCGAAAAACGTTTCGTCCTCGGGATCGTAGGCGATCCACTGCGCGAGCGTTCCGAGGAGATGCCCGAGATGCAGGCGACCCGTGGGACGCATCCCCGACATGATACGGCGACGCGCGATGCGCGGCGCACTCGTTTCCGACGACACGTCCGCGCGCGTTACGCCTCGCGCCCGAGGCGACCTGCCCGCGACGCGCGCGAGTTCCGGGCCGGAACCGCTGCGACGTCGCGCGCTCCGACGCCGACGCTCGAGCCGCGACGATGCGCGGCCGCGATCAGTACGCGGTACGCATGCCGCCGCGATCCGTCCCGCGGACGATCTTGTCGCGGACGAACGCGCGCGCGACGGCGACCGCGGCATCGAGCGCGTCGCCGCGCGCGAGCGCGGCGGCGAGCGACGCCGCGAGCAGACAGCCCGTCCCGCGAAGCGAACCCGAGAGTCGCTCCGCCGAAAACGCGCGCGTCCCCGACGCGTCGACGAGCACGTCCGACGGATCGCCCGCGAGATGTCCGCCTTTGACGAGTGCGGCCCGTGCGCCGCGCGCGACGAGCGCGCGCGCGGCGGCCTCCATCGCGTCACGATCGTCGACCGGAAAACCCGCGAGCGCCGCCGCTTCGGCGAGATTCGGCGTGACGATCGTGACGATCGGAACGAGCCGTTCGCGGATCGAGTCCAGCGTCGCGTCGTCGCCGAAGCGGCCGCCCCCGCTCGCACCGAGTGCGGGGTCGTACACGATCGGAACGCCGCTTCGCGAGACGCGCGACGCGACGAGCGCGACCGTCGTCGCGTCGAGCATCGCGCCGATCCGATACGCCGCGATCCCGGCGTCCGCGAGCGCGTCGAACTGCGCGACCACGAGCTCGGGCGCGACCGGACGTGCGAGCGCGATCCCGGCGGCGTTCTGCGCGCTCGTGCCGACCGTCACGCAGACCGGGTACGCGCCGCACTCGTGCAACGCGAGGACGTCGAGCCCGATCCCCGCGGCGTTCCACGGATCGCTCGTCCCGATCGTGCAGACGACGGGCGCGCTCACGGCGCGTTCTCGTCCGAGCCCACGACGGGCGCGCTCACGGCGCGACCTCGTTCCACCGCGCGACGAGCGCGCGCGCGGCCGCACCGGGATCGGACGCGAGCGAGATCGCCGAGATGACGGCGGCCATCCGCGCGCCGCTCCGCGCGACGTCGGCGAGCGCGTCGCGATCGATCCCGCCGATCGCCGCGACCGGAAGACGCGTCGCCGCGACGACGGCCGCAACGCCCGCGACGCCGATCGCGTCGCCCGCATCCGCCTTCGACGCGGTCGCACGGAACGGGCCCGTCCCGAGATAGTCGGCGCCGAGGGCTTCCGCGACGCGCGCCTCCTCGGGCGTGCCGCACGAGATGCCGAAGAGACGATCGCCGAGGAGACGACGACACGTCGCCGGGTCGCGCGCGGCGAGATCTTCTTGCCCCGCGTGCCACCCGTCGGCATCGAGCGCCGCATCGAAGTCGTCGTTGACGATCAGGAGCGCCCGCGCGGCGCGCGTCCGCGCGACCATCGCGCGGACGATCGCGCGATCGACGCCGGATTTCGCGCGATACTGCACGACGACGATTCCCGCATCCAGGATCGGCGCGAGCGCGGCGACGGGATCGCGCGACGCCGCGGCGTCGACGATCGCGTAGATGCCGCGCAACGGAACGGCGTGCGTTACGACGGCCCGTTCGGGTTCGACGCGACGACGATCGTCACGGCGCCGAATCCCGCGCCGGCGCCGTAGGTCGCCGTGACGAGCACGCAATACGGCGGTGCGAGACCGGGCGTCGCGGCATACTTCACCGCCGTCGTTTTCGTCCCGGAAGGCAACGGCGTGCCGTCGTTCCGTTCGAGCGGGAGGTTCGCGAACGAGATGCCGGCGGGGGGCGGGGACGAGATCGACGGACACGAACGGACGGTGCCGTTCGGAACGGTGGTCGTCGTGTATTGCCAATACGCCGCGGGATCCGTCGTCGGATCGACGACGCGCGCGTTCCACGTGAAGCCGCTCGTGTTCGCGGCGAGCGCGGTCACGCCGCCGCCGTTTTGCGCGACCGCGGTCAGCGCGATCGGGACGTTCGTCCCGCCCGGTGCGAGAAAGAAAAAGTTCGCCTGCCCCGTCTGCGACGAGATGACGATCTGATCGACCGACGACGGAGAACTCGCTCCCGACGAAAAGCCCGTGCCGCCGGAACTCCCGCAAGCGGTCGTCGCGACGGTTCCGACGACGGCGAGCGACAAAACGAAACCACGCATTCCGCTAACTCCCGACGAGAGACGATACGATCGCGCTTGGCTCCGCCGACGAACGTCTCCTGTCGGCGCGACCGACGCCAGAGACGAGTTCGTTTAGTACCGTAATAAATCTTAAAGTAACGATAATGTTCCGTTAAATAACCGGCGCGGTCCACGTCGGCAACGCGATCTCGGAGGGCGCGTCCGCACCGTCGACGAGGACGGGCCCGACGGCGAGCGAGAGCGCGACGGGCGAGAAGCGATCGGGCGTCGCGAACGTTATCGCGCCCGTGTAACGCGCGTGCGGTTGGAGCCGTAAGCCGCCGTAGAGCGTCCGATCGGTCAGACCGGGCGCGCGACTCTCGATCGCGAGATAGCGTCGGCCGCGTTCGTCGCGTAGCGTCGTCCGACCGTACGGGAGGACCGAGATCGTTCGCTCGCCCGTATTCGTGAACGCGAAAACGCATTCGAGCCGTCCCGTGAAGAACGAGATCTTTCGCAGTACGACGTCCAACCCGTCCGCCGCCGCGGCGATCCCGTTCGGCGCGAAGGCGCGCCACGGATGGTACGGATCCTTGACGCGTGGCACGCCGCGATCCGCGACGACGCCGTAGGCGACGCGCGCCGTCGCGGCGACCGGTTGCTGCGTCGCGTGATCGAAATACGAGATGCGCTCCGAAACGACGACGAGCACGCCGTGCGGATTCGAACGCGATGCCAGCAAGCGAAAGCGCTCGATGCGAAGCGAGTCGGCGACGAAGATCGAGCGGAGGTTCGCGGCGGAACCGAAGTAGCGCCGCTCGTCCGCGGCGAGCGCGCCGTACGCCCCGTCGTAGCGTTCGTGCACGAGATCGTCGAGGTAACGTGCGAGCGCGGCGCGATCGGCGGCGGCGAGCGCGGCGCGCGCGGGAGAGGTCGAAAACCCGAGCGCCGCCGTCGCCCCGAGCGCGAAGCGCCCCCGGATCATCGTTCGTCGCCGACGAGCGCACCGACGATCCGCGCGAGTTCGTCGTCGTCGGCGTAACGGATCTCGAGCTTTCCGCCCTTCGCCGCCGGAAGGAGCGCGACGCTCGTTCCGAGCGCGTAGCGCAACCGGGCTTCGACCGCTTCGAGATCGGGATGTTTCGGGAGCGGGCCCGTCCGCGAGCCCTCCGTCGCGCGCTCGCGGTGACGCGTGCCCCGCCGCTCGACGTCGCGGACGGTCAGCCCGTCGCGGACGATCCGATCCGCGAGGGCGTCGCGCTCGGCCGCGTCGACGGCGAGGAGGGCACGGGCATGGCCGACCGAGAGCTCGCCCGCGCGCAGGAGCGCTTTGATCCGATCGGAGAGTGCGAGGAGGCGCAGCGCGTTGGCGACGGCGGAGCGGCTCTTGCCGATCCGGTCGGCGACGGCATCCTGCGTGAAGCGATACTCGTCGACGAGATGCTGGAAGCCCATCGCCTCTTCGAGCGGATCGAGATCCCGGCGCTGGAGGTTTTCGACGACGGCGACTTCCATGCTCGTCCGATCGTCGGCCTCGCGAACGAGCGCCGGGATCGTCGCGAGCCGCGCCGCGGCGGCGGCGCGCCAACGGCGTTCGCCCGCGATGAGCTCGAAACGCGCCTCACCGCCGACCGCCGGCGCCGGGCGCACGATGATCGGCACGAGCACGCCGAGTTCGCGGATCGAGCGCTCGAGTTCGCCGAGGGCCTCCGCGTCGAACGTTTTTCGCGGTTGCTGCGGATTCGGCCGGATCGCGTCGATCCGGATCTCGACGAGTCCCGACTCCGATCCCGACGTCGGCGTCGTCTCGGCCGGCGGCGTGGCGGGCGGTGCCGGCGACCCGAGGAGCGCGTCGAGACCGCGCCCGAGCCGACGCTTCGGCGCGCTCACGCGCCGATGACCTCGCGCGCGAGCGCGAGATACGCCTGCGCGCCGCGGCTCTTGACGTCGAAGAGCACGACGGGTTTGCCGAACGACGGCGCCTCCGAGAGGCGGATGTTCCGCGGGATCTGCGTCCGGAAGATCTCGTTGGGAAAATGGGCGTTCACTTCGTCGAGCACTTCCATGGCGAGGCGCGTCCGGCCGTCGAACATCGTGACGAGGACGCCCGAGATCCGGAGCGTCGGATTGAGCGCCTCGCGGATCCGTCCGACGACCTGCGTGAGTTGCGAGAGACCCTCGAGCGCGTAGTACTCCGCCTGCACCGGGATGACGACCTCCGTCGCCGCCGTGAGCGCGTTGAGCGTGAGCAACCCGAGCGACGGCGGGCAGTCGATGAGGACGTACGCGTAGTCGTCGACGAGCGGCGCGAGCGCCTTCCGAAGCCGCGTCTCTCGCGACAGCGCGGAGACGAGCTCGATCTCGGCGCCGGCGAGGGAGATCGCCGCGGGGAGCAGATCGAGATTCGGAATGATGTCGCGCAGGACGACGTCGATCGCCGGGCGATCCGCGAGGAGCACGTCGTAGATGTTCGCCGCGAGGGCCCGCTTGTCGACGCCGAAGCCGCTCGTCGCGTTGCCCTGCGGGTCCAGATCGACCAGGAGGACGCGATGCCCGAGCATCGCGAGCGACGCGCCGAGGTTCACCGCCGTCGTGCTCTTTCCGACGCCGCCTTTTTGGTTGACGATGGCGATCGTCCGCACGAGACCCGCGACGGCGTTGGGAGGCATCGGCCGACCGTTCCCAAGCACGCCGAACGCTCCCTTCGCCGTTTCACATGAAACAGGCACAGCCGGCTACGTGCTCGCGCGCGATCGTCCGCACGAGACCCGCGACCGCGTTGAGAGGCTTCGGCCGACCGTTCCCAAGCACAACACTCCTTTCGCCGTTTCACATGAAACAGGCACAGCCGGCTACGTGCTTGCGCGCGAACGTTCCACGTGAAACACCCGCGCCACGGCGGTCCCGGAACGGGTCGACGACGCGTGCACGGGCCGGGGCGGCGAGGCCCCGCGGGCACGCACCCCGGTTCCCCACGGTCGTGGATCGCTACGCGATGGCGTCTCGCGCGGCGAGTTCGTCGATTCGCGCGAGGAGCGCGACGCGATCGTTGCGGGTCGGATCGTCGAGGACGTCTTCCACGAGGGCGTCGAGGATTCGTCCGACGAGCGGGCCGCCGCGCGCCCCCTTCGCGATCCGGCCAGATCGTTCGAGCGCGGCGAGGACGTCGCGACCGTCGACGTCGAGATCGCGACTCGACAGCGCGGGCGACCTCGCGATCTCCGCCCTGACGCGAGCCTCGAAGGCGGCGTTGCCGTTCTCGCGCTTCGGAAGTCCGCTCCCGGCGACGTCGGCGTGCCGGAGCGCGAACTGCCGCTCCGTCCGATCCGCGCCGACCCGCTTGATGAACCGCCGGACCGCGCTGTCGGTCAACTCCGGACCCGTCGCGTACATGTGCTGGCGGACGAGGCCGGTCACGAGATCGATCTCGTCGGCGGAGAAGCGCAGGCGTCCGAGCAACGCGCGCGCGATCTCCGCGCCCACGATCTCGTGACGATAGAAGTGCGGGCCGTCCTTCGTCTGCGGCTTCCCGACGTCGTGCAGGAGCGCGGCGAGACGGACCATCGGATCGGTCGTGGCGGCGGCCGCGGCGTCGAGCGTCGCGAGGGCGTGTCGGTACACGTCGTAGGCATGGTACTCGTTTTGCTCGACCCCGATGCCCTCGGCGATCTCGGGCAGCACGACGGCGAGCACGCCCGTCTCGCGCAAGACGTCGAAGCCGACCGACGGCCGAGCGGCGGCGAGCAACTTGACGACCTCATCGCGGACGCGCTCCGCCGAGACGCTCGCGACGAGCGGCGCGGAGACTCGCATCCGCTCGAAGGTCTCGGCCGAGAGTCGATACGCGAAGCGTGCGGCGAACTGCGCCGCGCGGAGCATGCGCAGCGGATCCTCGTCGAACGCCTCGGGTCGGAGCAGATCGATCCGTCGCGCTCGAATGTCCGCTTCGCCGCCGTACGGATCGACGAGTTCGCCCGAGGGCAGGGCGCGCGCGATCATGTTCATCCGGAAATCGCGACGCGCGAGGTCCTCTTCGAGCGAAACGTCGGGACCGGAATCGACCGAGAACGCGCGGTGCCCGACCCCGGTCGAGCGCTCGCGGCGCGGGACGGCGACGTCGACCGTCGTGCCGTCGATCGTCGCCTTCACGACGGCGAACGAGGCGCCGACGACGTTCGCGGCGCCGACACGTTCGAGCCGCGCGACGAGTTCGGCGACGTCGATCCCCGTCACGACGTAATCGAGATCTTTCGGCGGTCGCGCGAGGTCGTCGAGCGCGGTCCGGATCTCGTCCCGCACGCGGCCACCGACGGCGTAGAGCGTCCCGGGCGCGAACACCCCGGCGAGCGTGCGATCGAGCGCGCCCGGATCGACGTCAGCCATCGGCGCCCTGCCAGCAGAGCGGTCGTCGCGCCGGAACGCCCGCCCGCCGCGGAAAACGGGGACCGGTCGCGGCGGCGATCTTGCGCACGACGACGAGGCGACGCTCGTCGTCGCCCGACCCGGTCCGGATCTCGTCCTCGACCCTCCCGCCGAGGACGAGTGCCGCGTCCGAGGCGGCGGCGCGCTCTTCACCCGAGAGGCTCCCGCGTTGTAGGACGGCGACGCCGTCCGTCGCGAGGAACGGCAGCGTGAGCTCGAGGACGGTCGCGAGGCTCCCGACGGCGCGCGCGGTCGCCGACGCGTAGCCGTCGCGATGCTCCGCCCGACGCGCGACGTCTTCGGCCCGCTCGGCGAGCACCGTCGCCCGCAGTTCGAGGCGCTCCGCGACGTCGGCGAGGAACCGCGCCTTCTTCGCGACCGACTCGACGAGCGTGACCGGCCCGTCGAGCGCGATCGCGAGCACGATCCCCGGGAAGCCGCCGCCGCTTCCGACGTCGACGAGCGGCGTCCGGACGAACGGTCGGAGCGCGAGCGAATCTTCGACGTGGTCGAGGACCGCGAGCGGATCGCGCGCGGCCGTGAGGTTCGTCGCGGCGTTGCGCTCGAGAAGCATCGTCGCGAACGTCTCGAGCTTCGCGCGGACCCCGTCGTCCGCGTCGAGCGCCGCGAGTCGCGCCGCTACCGCGTCGCTCATGCCCCGGGGCTCGAACCCGCGCCGACACGTGCGGCTTCCCGGCCGAGCGTCGCCGATTCCGCGGCGGCCGCCGGTCGCGCGCCGGGCGCGGACGACGCCGCGAAATCGGCCGTCGATCGGGCGCCGTTCTCGGCGATTTCCGCCGCGTCCGTCGCCGACGCGACGCCGCGTGCGGCCGATCCCGTGCCGCCGGCCGCGCGTGACCGGCGGAGCGCGACGCCGAGGATGTCGACGTCGGCGGGCGCGATCCCCGGGATGCGTCCGGCCGCGCCGAGCGAGCGCGGTCGGTAGCGGGCGAATTTCTCGCGCGCTTCGCGCGAGAGCGCGGCGACCTCGCCGAACGCGAACGTCTCCGGGACGGACGCGCCTTCGTCGCGCGCCGCACGCGCGACGGCGACTTCCTGTCGCGCCACGTACGACGCGAGCTTGAGCTCGATCGCGAGCCGTTCGACGATCGGGAACGGCACCTCGGAGAGCGCCGCCGCGACGTCGATCGCGCCGATTTCGGGCCGACGCAGCGCCACGTCGACCGCGAGCGCCTGCGGCGGCACGCCGACGGCGATCCGCACGCGCGAGGCGGCCGATCGGGCCGTCGCGAGCGCGGCGCGGCGGGCGAGGAACGCGTCGTGCTCGGCCGCGCCGAGGAGTCCGAGTGCGAATCCGGTCGGCGAGAGCCGCAGATCGGCGTTGTCGTGCCGGAGCATCACGCGATGTTCGGCGCGCGACGTGAGCAGGCGGTACGGCTCGTCCACGCCGCGCGTCACGAGATCGTCGAGCAAGACGCCGATGTACGACTCGGCCCGCGTCGGCACGAATGCCGACTTCCCGAAAACCGAGCGCGCGGCGTTGACGCCGGCGACGAGGCCCTGCGCCGCCGCCTCCTCGTATCCCGAGGTCCCGTTGAGCTGCCCGCAATGGAAGAGGCCGCGCACGCGTCGCGTTTCGAGCGACGGATGGAGTTCGGTCGGCGGGACGTAGTCGTATTCGACCGCATATCCCGGCCGGAGCATCCGCGCGTCCTCGAGTCCCGGCAACGTCCGCAACATCGCGAGCTGGACGTCCGCGGGGAGCGACGTCGAGAAGCCGCCGACGTAGAGCGAATCCGTCGCCCACCCCTCGGGCTCGACGAAGATCAGATGCGACGGGTTATGCGAAAACTTAATGACCTTATCTTCTATCGAAGGGCAGTAACGCGGGCCGATCCCGCGGATGAGATCGAGGCCGTAGAGCGGCGAACGATGGAGGTTGTCGCGCACGAGCGCGTGCGTCGCGTCGCCCGTCTGCGTGATGTGGCACGAGAGCTGGGGACCGGCGAACGCGGGCTCGCCCGCAAACGAAAAGGCCAGCGGCTCCGGGCTCGGCGTCTGCTCGCGCATCCGCGCGTACGAGACGCTCGCGGCGTCGACGCGCGGCGGCGTCCCCGTCTTGAGCCGACCGGTCGGAAAACCCAGTCGCCGCAGGGTTTCCGCGAGCGCGAGCGCGGGCGGTTCGTCGCGACGACCCGCGGGCTCGCTCCATTCGCCGCAGTAGATCTTCCCGCCGAGAAACGTCCCGGTCGCGAGCACGACGGCGCGCGCGCGCAACGCGCGTCCGCCCGCGAGCGCGACGCCTCGGATCGCGCCCGCTTCGACGCGCAGGTCCTCGACGAGCCCTTCGACGATCGTTAGGTTCCGAAGCGATCGCAGGAGCGCGGTCGCCTCGCGCACGTACGCTTCCTTATCCGCCTGAACGCGGAGCGCGCGCACCGCGGGTCCCTTGCTCTCGTTGAGGAAGCGCGCGTGGAGCGAACAGCGATCGACGATGCGCGCCATCGCGCCCCCGAGCGCGTCGATCTCGCGGACGACCTGACCCTTCGCGCTCCCGCCGACCGACGGGTTGCACGCGAGCGCGCAGATCCGCTCGGCGTCACCCGTAACGAGGATCGTCCGCGCGCCGAGCTTCGCCGCCGCGTGCGCCGCCTCGACGCCCGCGTGCCCGCCGCCGACGACGATCACCTCGGCGTCGCCTTCCAGCCATGTCATCCGCCGTATTCTACCATCCGACGCGGGTCCTGCGCGCCGTTTCGAGGCGCGACCGTCGCCGCGCACGGGACGTGCGCCACGCCGGATGCCCGCGCCGGGGCATATCGCCGATCCGCGGGTCGCTCCGCGCGCTCGGCCGTCCGCGCCGTTCCGGCGAGGCACACCCCGCGGCCTACTTCCCGATGCAGAAGCGCGCGAAGATACCGTCGAGCAGCGCCTCGCTCGCGTCGCGACCGGTCAGCGCGCCGAGGGCCCCGCGCGCGTCCGCGAGGTCGCCCGCGACGAGATCGATCGGCGCGTCCGCGGCGAGCGTCGCCAGCGCGTGGGCGAGCGCCGCGCGGGCGTCGCGGACCGCCCCCACCTGACGGATCGTGCCGAGCGTCGGGCGGGCGACGTCGGCCGTCCCCGATCCCGCGAGTCTCGCGAGCGCCGCGCGGAGCGCCTCGACGTCGGCCTCGCGGAGCGCGCTCCCCGCGCGCGCGTCGCGCTCGGGCGCCTCCCGCGAGGCGAATCCGGCGTCGCCGAGATCGGCCTTGTTGAAGAAAACGACGCGCTCGCGCTCGCGCGTCCGCGCCAGCAGCGACGCGGCCTCCGCGGAGAGCGGCACCGAGCCGTCGATCACGACGAGCAGGATCGACGCGGCTGCGGCGGCCGCTTCGGCGCGTCGGATCCCCGCGGCTTCGACCGGCTCCGCGCTCGCGCGCAGCCCCGCGGTGTCGGTGAGGCGCGCGACCGCGCCGTCGCCGAGCGCGACGAGTTCCTCGATCGTGTCGCGGGTCGTCCCGGCCGCGGGCGAGACGAGCGCGCGCTCCTCGCCGAGCAACGCGTTGAGCAGCGACGACTTTCCGGCGTTCGGCGGACCGACGATCGCGATCCCGATCCCCTCACGCAGGAGCCGGCCCCGCTCGTAATCGTCCTCGAGCTCGGCGAGCTCGGCATCGACGGCCGCGAGCCGACCCGCGAGCGCGTCCGCGGACGGCGGTTCGACTTCGTCCGGAAAATCGAGCGTCGCGGCGAGCTCCTCGAGCGCGAGCGCGAGCGTGGCGCCGAGCCGCTCGACCGTCCGCGCGAGCCCGCCCGCAAGACGCGCCGCCGCGGCTCGGACCGCACCCCGATGTTCCGCGGCGATCACGTCCGCGACGGCCTCGGCCGCCGAGAGATCGAGCTTCCCCGCCTCGAACGCGCGGCGCGTGAACTCGCCCGGACCGGCCGCCCGCGCCCCCGCGGCGAGCAGCGCGAGCAACGTCTCGCGGGCGACCGCGGGCGAGCCGTGGACGTGGAGCTCGACGACGTCCTCGCCCGTGTAGCTGCGCGGAGCCGGAAAATACAGGAGCAGGCCCTCGTCCAAGAGCGATCCGTCCGCCGCGTGGATCCGCGTCCGTTCGGCCGTGCGCGGACGGGGCGGCTCGGGCGTACGGGCGACGATCCGAGCGACGGCGAGCGCGTCCGGGCCCGAGAGCCGGACGATCGCGATCGCCCCGCGCCCGGGCGGCGTCGCGATCGCGGCGATCGTCGCGCCGCCGGACTCCCGCGGCGAAAGCGGCGTCGGTTAGCCCGCGCGGGGGATGACGACGACCCGGCGCTCGGGCTCCGCGCCGCTCGACTCCGTCGCGACGAACGGGTTGTCGGCGAGCGCGAGGTGGATGACCTTACGCTCGGAAGGCAACATCGGCTCGAGCGAGATCGGCCGCTTCTCGCGCATCGCGCGCTCGAGCGTCTGGAGCGCGAGCCCCTTGAGCAGGTCGGCGCGACGCGCCCGATAGCCCTCGGCATCGATCGTGAAGTAGTGGCGATCCTTTTTGACGCCCGCGTTCACCATATTATTGAAGACGAGATTGAGCGCCTCGAGCGTGTGGCCGTGACGGCCGATGAGGTTCGCGAGATCGGGACCGTCGACTTCGAGATACTCGCCTTCGGTCCGCGCGTAATACCGAACGCGCGTCCCGAGGATGCCCATCTTCGCGAGGAGCGTCTCCAGCAGTTCGCGCGCCGGACGCGCCGACTCGGGCTCCGGTTGCGCTTCCGCGCGCGGCGGTCGCGGTGCGGGCGTGAAGTCGCGCCGCGGAAAATCGCCGCGCTCGCGGTTGCCGCCGGAGGGCCCGCGGCCGCTCGGGGGACCGCCTTGCGGTCGGCCCGCGCGGCGCCGTTGTCCGTAGGCGGGAGCGCCGTCGCCCGCGGGTCGCTGATCGTCGTCCAAAACCGTGGGTCCTTTGCTTTCAGATGCCCGACTCGTGCGGCGTCAGCGGCGACGGCGGCGCGCGGCGCGCGATCCGCCGCCCGTCGTCTTCACCGCGACCGTGCCGTCGAGATCGGTCGCGAGCGCGGGCGAGCCGTTCGCGTTCGCCCGCGACGCGCCGTTTTTCGCCGAGACCTTCGCCTGGGTCGCGACCGTCGCGACGGCGTCCGCACGCGGACGCGGATACTTGCGGATGAGATAGAGTTGCTGCGCCATCGAGAAGAGATTGAACGAGAGCCAATAGATGATGAGCGCGGAGGGCCAGGCGAATTTGAAGCCCATGTAGCCGATCATCACGGGCGATACGAACGACATGATCTTCTGCTGTTGCGCGGCCGCCTCGTCCATCGCGGGCGGGCTCGTGAACTTCACGCTGAAATACATCGAGGCGATGTAGAGCACGAGCAAGAGGTAGTCGGGCGCCGCGAGGCTCGTCCCGAGGATGTGATTCGGAACGCTCGCCGCGGCGGGACTGCCGATCCAGAGCCATTTCTGACTCGCGAAGAGCGGCTTGTCGGCGTTGATCGCGGCGTAGAGGCTGAAGAGGATCGGCAACTGGAGCAGCGAGGGCAGACAGCTCGCGAGCGGGTTCGTGCCGTTCTCGCGATACATCTCCATCGTCGCCGCGTTGAGCTTCTCGCGATCGTCCTTGTATTTCGCCTGTAACGCTTTCATCTTCGGCTGGAGCACCTGCATCTTGAGCATGCTCTTGTACTGCATCGTACCGAGCGGCCAGATGATCAGCTTCACCGCGAGGGCGAGGATGACGAGGCTCCATCCGTAGTTGTGGACCGTATGGAAGACGGCGGTCAGGACCGTGTGGACGACGGCTTCCACGGGCGCCAGGAGATTGGGGAACGCGAACGCGAGCGTCGCGGGGTGGAACTCCACAGGGATGAGACCTTTCACGGTATCCGGACGGAAGACGGTGCGCGAGCCGAGATCACGGAACGCGGTCGATCCCGCCCGGACTCCACGGATTGCAACGCAGTACGCGCCACACGGCGAGCGATACACCGCGTACGATCCCGTGTTTCAACGTCGCTTCTTCGGCATACTGCGAACACGACGGATAGTATCGGCAGCGCGGTCCGAGCAAGGGCGAGATCGCCGCGCGATAGACCCGGATCGGGACGACGGCGAGGCGGCGGACGATCGTCACGCGGGCAGACCGAGCCGGGCGAGGGCGTCGCGGAGTTCGCGGGCCAAGGCCTCGTACGAAGCGATCGCGGCGGGCGGTCGCGCCGAGAGCACGAGACGGACGGGCCCGAGCGACCCGAACGCGTCGAGCGCGCCGCGTAAACGACGCTTCACGCGGTTGCGGACGACCGCGTTGCCGACCCGCTTCGAGACGACGATCGCGACGCTCGCGACGTCGTCGCGCGAGCGCGCCGCGGAAACGGCGAGCGCGCTCCCCGACGTTCGCCGCCCGGTCCGGCGGACGAACGCGATGTCGCTCGTCCGACGCAGGGCGGCGTACCGTCGCACGGCGCTAGACGGTCAGGCGCTTGCGGCCCTTCTTCCGACGCGCGGCGAGCACCTTACGGCCGTTTTTCGTGCTCATACGCTCCATGAATCCATGGACGCGTTTGCGGCGCCGGTTGTGGGGTTGATACGTACGTTTCACGGGTCACGTCTCCAAAGCGATCGAGCCCTGCGACGAACGCATCGCGGGCTCGAGCAGACGCAGAATTATAGCCGGGAGACGCCCG
>CAZZXB010000049.1:0-4423 GCA_964658025.1 uncultured Janthinobacterium sp. | reverse complement strand
TCGCTTTTCGCTGCTCCAATTCGTCGGCCTCATTCCCCAGGAGTGCCCGGCGTCGGCGGACGCGCGTGTTGTCGGTGCGTTTGTTTCTAAGGCGGTAAACTGATGGGTCCTGCGGTCGGCGATACCGGCGTTTCGAGCGAATTATGGGATGCGGCACTCGCCTCGCTCGAGCGTAAATATTCGAAGCCGATGTTCGAGATGTGGCTCAAGCCCATGCGGGCGCTCGCGATGAGCGAGGTCGAGATCGTCCTCTCCGTCCAGTCTTCGTTCGCCCGCGACTGGGTCGAAAACCGCCTCAAAGCCGATATCGCCGAAGTCCTCGCGGAATTATTGGGCGAGCCGATCGCCCTTCGGTTCGAAGTCGCACCTTCCGTCGCGCCCGCGATCGCGCCCGACGACGTCCGTCCGGAAACCGTCGCCGCGCAGGCGCCCGCGGCTCCGGACGACCTCCGTCACAGTTATCTCAACCCCCGTTATTCGTTCGACGAATTCGTGATCGGTAATTCGAATCGCTTCGCCCACGCCGCCTCGCTCGCGGTCGCCGAGGGCCCGGCGCGGGCCTACAATCCGCTCTTTCTCTACGGCGGCGTCGGCTTGGGCAAGACGCACCTCATGCACGCGATCGGTCACCGGGTCATGTCGGCGAATCCCGACGCGAACATCGTGTACGTCTCGAGCGAGAAGTTCACGAACGAATTCATCATCGCGATCAAGAACAACCAGACGCTCGAATTCCGCAACAAGTATCGTCACGCGGACGTGTTGCTCATCGACGACATCCAATTTCTCGAAGGGAAGGAACAGACCCAAGAGGAGTTCTTCCATACCTTCAACTCGCTCCACGACGCGCGCAAACAACTCGTCATCTCGAGCGATCGCCCGCCCAAAGAGATCCAGACGCTCGAGTCGCGACTGCGCTCGCGTTTCGAATGGGGTCTGCTCACCGATATCCAGCCGCCCGATCTCGAGACGCGCGAGGCGATCCTCCAGAAGAAGGCCGAGTCCGAGAAGATCCCCGTCCCGGACGCCGTCACGTCGTTCATCGCGAAAGTGATCCCCTCGAACATCCGCGAGCTCGAGGGCGCGCTCATCCGCGTCGTCGCGTTCGCCTCGCTCACGAAATCGCCGATCACGGCCGAACTCGCGGCGGAGGTTCTCAAGAACGTCGTCGCCGCGGGCCCGACGCGCCGGATCACGATCGCGCTCATCAAGGAACGCGTCGCCAAGGCCTACCAGCTCACCGTCAAGGAGATGGACCATCACCGTCGCGAGCAGCGGCTCGCCTTGCCGCGGCAGATCGCGATGTACATCTCGACCGAGCTCACCGACTGCTCGCTCCCGCAGATCGCGCGCGAGTTCCAGAAAAAAGATCACACGACGATCATGTACGCGCGCGACAAGGTGAAGAACCACATGGCGAACGACGAGGTCTACCGCAACAAGATCCACTCGCTGATCGCGCTCTGTCAGAGCGACTAGTCCGTTCTCCCGCGCGCGACGCGCACGCGAAGAGTCGTCCGACGACGGCTCTTTCTTTCGTTTCCCGCGCTCCGCGCGCGCGGCGCGCCGTCCACACGCGCGGCGAATAGACGGTACAGGGCGTGCGTGCGACGATGGATAACTTTCGCAAGCGCCGGTCGAGCGTGAAAATGTGGATGGCGGCGGGCGATCGCTGAACACCTTATCTCGCGGTCGATCGCACGTCGCATCTCCCTTCGCGGGGTTGTCCGCAGTTTACACCGCGTTATTACTACTACGACGATCTTTCTATAAACTACGGGGACGGACGACGAACAACGTGCGGGAGTGGATACGTGAAATTCAGCTGTAGCACCAAAGACATCGCATCGGCCGTCGGCGCGGCGAGCAAGGTCGTCAACGCGCACACGACGGTGCCGATCCTCTCCAACGTGTTGCTCACGGCGACCGACGACGCGATCCGCGTCCGCGCGACCGATCTCGAACTCACGCTCGAGCAGACCTTTCCGGCGGAGATCCACGAACCCGGCAGCGTCACCGTGCCGGCCAAACTCTTCAGCGGCTATCTCGGCAACCTGCCGGCGGGGATCGTCGAACTCGCCGGAACGCCGACGCGCGCGACCGTGAAGTGGGAGCGCTCGAACTACGATTTTCACGCGCTCCCCGCCGACGAGTATCCGCCGCTCCCGTCGTCGCAGAAGGGCAGTTCGTTCGCGATCGACGCGAAGCGTTTTCGCGAAGGCGTCGCCGCGACGATCTTCGCCGCCTCGAGCGAAGAGGCGCGCGGCGCCGTGCTCATGGGCACGCTGCTCGAACTCGCCGGCGACAAGCTCACGATGGTCGCGACCGACGGCTACCGCCTCGCGAAATGGGAGACGACGCTCGCGCGCGGTCTCGACGGCGAGAACGCGACGGCGAAGTTCATCGTCCCCTCGCGCGCGTTGCAAGAGGCGGCGCGCAATCTCGGCGGCGCCGAAACGGTCGAGATCAGCGCGCTCGGACCTTCGGGGAATCAACTCGCGTTCGCGGCGCAGAGCGCGTCGATCGTCGTCCGTCTCGTCGACGGACAGTATCCCAATTACGGCCAGGTGATCCCCGCGCAGTTCGATCGCTCGATCACCGTGAACACGAGCGCGCTCGTCGCGGGACTGCGGCGCGCGGAACTCGTGGCGGGCGATCGCGCGAGCATGGTGAAGGTCGCCGTGTCGAACCAACAACTCATCATCACGGCGAACTCCGACACGACCGGGAACGCCTACGAAGAACTCGAGGTCGAACAGCGCGGCGACGATCTCACGATCGCGTTCAACGCGCGTTATCTCGTCGAGATCCTCAACCATCTCGATTCGCCGCAGATCGTCATGGAATTTCTCGGGCCGCTCTCGCCCGCCGCGATCCGCCCGGTCGACGCACCGGACGGCGTCGCGCAGATGTACGTCCTCATGCCGCTGCGTCAGTAGTCGCGGGCTTGATCCTGCGTCGGCTCGGCCTCGCGAACGTCCGAAATTACGCCGCGCTCGATTTCGAACCCGAACCCGGACTCAACGTGTTCGTCGGTCCCAACGCGCAGGGGAAGAGTAACTTACTCGAAGCGATCGCGATGCTCGGAACGGGCAAGTCGTTCCGGACCGCGCGCGAGGTCGAAGTCGTGCGCGTCGGCATGCCGAGCGCGTCGCTCGTGGGCGAGGCGCAGGTCGCCGCGGGGATCGTCCGCCTGTCGTGCACGCTCAATGCCGCGCCGACCGGCTTGCGCAAGATCTACGCCGTCAACGGCGCGAGCGTGCGTTACGCGTCGTATCTCGGGCGCGTCCGCGTCGTGACGTTCGTCCCCGCGCACCTCGGGCTCGTCTCGGGTCCGCCGAGCGCGCGTCGGGCGCTCGTCAACGCGGCGCTCGCGCAAGAACGACCGACGTATTACGCGGCGCTCGCGACGTATCAAAAATTTCTCGCGCAGAAGAACGCGCACTTGCGCGCGGGCGACGCGCCCGACGAAGCGTTGCTCGCGACCTACGACGCGAGCTTGATCGAAACGGGGACGCGGCTCGTCCTCGCGCGGCGGAGTTACGTCGCCGCGATCGGCGAGCGCGCGCGCGCGATCCATCGCGAATGGGTCGGCGACGTGGAGGGCGAGCTCGACATCCGGTACGCGCCGGACGTGCCGTGCGAGACGCCGACGGAGGACCGCGTCGCCGCGGCGTTCGCGGCGAAGCTCGAGACCGCTCGCCCGCGCGAACGGATCCGGCGGATCTCGCTCGTCGGACCGCATCGCGACGACGTCGCGTTCTCGCTCGGCGGCGCGTCGCTCGCGCTCTACGGCTCGCAGGGACAGCAACGGACCGCCGTCCTCGCGCTCAAGGTCGCGGAGTACGGCGAACTCGCGGCGCGCTCGGGCGAGGCGCCCTTACTGCTCCTCGACGACGTGCTCTCCGAACTCGATCCCGATCGGCAACGCGCCTTCTTGCACGGCGTCGGATCGTTCGGTCAGGCGTTCGTCACGACGACGCACCCGGTCGACGTCCCCGTCGCGGCGACGTATCGGATCCGCGCGGCGCACGTGGAACGGATCGCGTCGTGAGCCTCCGCCCCCTCGGCGAGGCGATCGCGGCCTGGGAGCCGGGGCGTCCGGCGCGCGAGGATCCGCTCTACGCGATCGTCGGGCTCTGGCCCGGGCTCGTCGGCGCGCGCGTCGCCGAACACGCGGCGCCGCTCGAACTCCGCGGCGGCACGCTCGTCATCGCGACGAAATCGAGTGCCTGGAGCCAACAGTTGCAGTTCCTCACGGAGACGATCCTCGCGGGCGTCCGCGCGCGACCCGAGGGCCGCGGCGTCGAGCGGCTCGCCTTTCGCTCCGGCGCCTTCCGAACGGCGCTCGCCGCGGGTCGCGTCCCCGGCCGTCAGTCCGCGCGTCCCACGCGCGCGCGCGTCGCGCCGGACGGCGAGCCGC
>CAZZXB010000048.1:0-20459 GCA_964658025.1 uncultured Janthinobacterium sp. | reverse complement strand
CACGATTCCGTTCCGACTCATCACCCCGGTCGCCGTCGCGTTCGAAGGCGATGCCGAACTCGTGATCGCGGTCGGGACGGAGGGCGAGGAGGGGATTCTTCCGTCGCACGCGCCGTTTCTCACGGCGCTCCGTCCCGGCATCTTACGCGCGAACGTCGAGGGCGGGAAGCGGCTCGAGTTCGCGACGAGCGAGGGCTTCTTGCAAGCGCTTCCGGATCGGCTGACCGTGCTCGTGGACAGCGCGCTCGAGAAAGAGCAGATCGACGTCGCGGCCGCCCGGGCCGATCTGGAAGCGGCGACCGGACGTCAGCGGGAAACGGCGGCGCAATCCGCAGAGTTCGCGCGCGAACAGACGATCATCGACTTCGCGAACGCAAGGATCGCGCTCGCCGGGTAGGCGCGCCGCGTACGCGCGATACGTCCGCCGCGAAGCGGGAGCGTATCGCGCGTACGTCGGCGTCGCGTGACTAGGGGCTCGGCGAGGTGAACGCGCGGAAGACGCCGTTCGTCCAGCCGAAGCCGATCTGCGTCGTGTACTCGCCGCCCATGCCGCCGGTCGCGGTGAGCAGATCGTACTTTTCCACGAACTTGCGCGACGTATTGAAGACGACGAGGTTGACGTTCACCCAGCGCCCGGCGATCGTTCTCGCGAGCGCGTCCGCGCCGTAGCGGCGGAGTCCCTCGACCGTCACGTACTGGAGCGGCGCCCAACCGTTGGGTTGATCCCACTGTTGCATCGAGCTCACGAGCGTCGTCGCCATCCCGTTGGGTTCCAGGAAGTGCGCGCCGACCGCGCGCGTTACGGATGCCGCTTGCTCGCGCGAGGCGATGCCGAAGAAGAGCGGATACATCGTCGCGGCAGACGGGCGACCCGTCAGGCGACCGCGCTGCCATTGGTAATCGCCGAAGATTCCGAGACGCGCGTCCCAGAAGACCCGCCGGATCTCCGCGGCGCGCACGTCGGCGCGTCGCTCGAAACGCGCGGCGAGGGCGCGATCGCCTTCCACGCGGTACGCGTGCGCGAGCGTCTCCTCGAGATGTTCGAGCAGGCTGTTGAGATCGACCGGAAGGATGTCGAGCGTCTCGACCGTCGCGAGCGTCTTCCCGTCGGCGAGCCAACGCGAACTGAAATCCCAACCGGACTCGGCGGTCGCGCGCAAATTGCGGTACACCTGCGACGGCGCCCGCGTCGTCGTCGACGCCGTCATGACGTCCTCGAGATACGATTCGTCGCGCGGAACGTCGCGCTCGTCCCAATACCGATTGAGTACCGCGCCGTCGGGCATCCGCACGACGTTGCGGAACGCGCGCCCGATTCCGACGCGATCGGAGCCCGCCATCCAATATTCGTATTCGCTCCGCAGTTCGGGGAGATAGCGCACGTAGGCGCGCTCGCCGTCGCGTCGCGCGAGCAGATCGACCATCTTCGAAAAGAACGGCGGCTGCGAGCGGCTGAGGTAATAGGTGCGGTTGCCGTTGGGGATGTGGCCGTATCGATCGATCTCGAACGCGAAGTCCGCGATCATGTTCTCGACGACGTCGTGCCGGTCGTCGGCTTCGAGACCGAGCATCGTGAAGTAACTATCCCAGTAATACATCTCGCTGAAGCGGCCGCCGGGGACGACGAACGGATGCGGTAACTGTAAGAGCGACGTATACGGCGCGTTGCCGTTCACGTCGGCCGTCCGCTCCTGCAACGTGTTCCAGAGCCCCGCGATGTAGGCGTTCGCGGATTCGCCCGCCGGCGCGGGCGACACGACCGGGACGCCCGACTGCACGCGAAAGTGCGCGCCGACGAATGCGGCGAGCGAGAAGCCGGGTTTGCCGCGCTCGGCCGCGTACGCCGCATTGATCTCGGCGGGCGACTGCTTCGGAATGAGATCGCAGAACGTTTTCTGATCGGGAAACACGCTCGCGAGTTGTACGTCGCGGAAGAGTTGCCCGAAGAGGATCGAGGGCGGCGCGTCCGTCGCGGTTCCGCGAACGGCCGCGACCTGCGCGGAGGCCGGGAGGGCGAGCCCGAGCATCGCAAAGGCGACACCCGCCATCCTCAAAACACGGGAAAGATTTTTTTCGAACACGATGCGTCCTTGTGGATCGTAGTGCCACGGAGTGGTGGGGTGCCTTTTAGCGCCGCCGCGACGCATTCCTAGACGCGCGACGCGCGCGTGCGCTCGGCGGAGTTTTGTGCCCCGCGCCGGGACCTTTTCGGAGCGGCGTCGGCACGTCTACAATGGAGCTACGCTCTCCGGAGCGGCATCTTCGCATTCGCGGATCATCTCGTGTGCGACCGCGTTATTCGTCGACGAACACCGATCCCGATCGACGCGGGCGACCGCGTCGAGCACGCGAGGTATCGATCATGAGACGACGTCGCGCCGACGGGTCACCTCGGTCGGAAGCGTTCGATTCCCCGGGACGCGTCGCGTACGTGAGCGCGCTCTTCGTCGCGGGCGTGTTGGCGCTCTCGATCACGCCGGCGCTCTTCGCGGGGTGGAGTGCGCGATTCCACTGGAGCGACACGCGATTGGGCGAGGTCGCCTCGGTCGAACTCGGTGCGTTCGCGCTCGCTTCGGCGAGCGCGATCTATTGGCAGAAGCGGTGGGATTGGCGGACGGTCGCGCTCTCGGCGCTCGTCGTCCTCGTGGTCGCGAACCTCGGATGCCTACCGCTCGGCGACTTCGGGGCGATCTGCATCGCCCGTGCGGCGGCGGGTATCGGCGCGGGCCTGCTCGCCGGCGTGTTCACGGCGTTTTTAGCGAACAGCGCCGCTCCCGATCGGGTCGTCGCGATCACGACCTTCGCGCAGATTCTCGCGGCGGCGGTCGCCCTCGCGCTCGCGGCCTCGCTCGCGAAGCGTTTCGGCCTCGGCGGTCTCTACGCGCTCTTGGCGCTCGGGCCGCTCTCGCTCATCCCGTCGCTCGGCGTCTTACCGCGGCGTTGGCCGACGCAGACCGATCCGTCGTTCGCGGACGCGACGCGCGGCGGCGACGCGGCGAACCCGCTCGACGTGGAGAAAACGTTTCCGGACGGCCTCCCGTTCTTACTCGCGTTCCTGCCGTTCAGCATCTTTCAAGCCGGGATGTTCTCGTTCTTGGGCACGATCGGGCAGACGACCGCGCACCTGACCTCGGCGCAGGCGCTCGACGTCCTCTCGCTCGCGGCCGTCGCGAGTGCGGCCGGTCCGGCGGCGGCGTATCTGCTCCACGATCGGGCCGGGATCGCGTTGACGATCGCCGCCGCGATCGCGCTCGAAATCGCTCTCACGTTCGGCATCGTATCGGGACCGTACTCGATGTCCGTCTTCTTCGCGTACGCCGCGTCGTTGCAGGCGGGATGGACGTTTCTCGTGTGCTATCTGTACGCCGCGCTCGTCTCCGCGAACGCGCCGCTGACGTCGGGCGCCACGTCCGTCTCCGCGATCGGGAGCGCCGTCGGTAGCGCGGTCGTCGGTCTGGCGATCGATCGGCAGGGGCTCGCGGCGGCGTCGCTCGTCTCGGTGCTCTGTCTGCTCGGCATCGCGGTATGCACCTTACCGTTCATCCGCACGCGTCGCGAGCGACGCGCGATGTGAGCGCACGGGCCGCGGAGCCCTCGATCCCGAGCCGACGCCGCGACGTCTTCGGCGACGCTTCCAAGCCCACGGATCCCGACGAATGAGCGATGCGCGATCTCAGGAGCACCACGACATGTCGTACCCGTTACTCTTCTCGCCCGGAACGCTCGGCGCGCGCGAAGCGCGAAACCGTATCGTCTCGACGAGTCACGGCACCAACCTCGCCGACCCCGATGGTTCGCCTTCCGATGCGTTGATCGCGTACCACGCCGCGAAGGCTGCGGGCGGGTGCGGGATCGTGCAGATGTTCGGCAGTGCTTCCGCGACGCCGATCGGCGCCCAGCCGCCGCTTCACGTCCACCTCTGGAAGCCCGAGATCGAACCGCAGTTGCGCAAGGCCGCCGCGGCGGTCAAGGCGCACGGCGCGCTCGCGATGTCGCAACTCACGAGCGTCGGACGGCGCACGTACGTGCACGCGGATATCGTCGGGAGCGGTCCGAGCGATACCGGGAGTCAGATCGCTCCCGAGATCTGTCACGTCCTCACGGTCACGGAGATCGAGCAGATCGTCCGCGATTTCGCGACGTCGGCGAAACGACTCGCCGACTGCGGGTTCGACGGCTGCGACCTCGCGTTCTATAACGACCAACTCGCGGATCAGTTCTGGAATCCGGCGACCAATAAGCGTGGAGACCGGTACGGCGGATCGCTCGAAAATCGCATGCGCTTCAGCATCGACGTCGTCGATGCGATTCGGGAGACGGTGGGGCGCGATTTCATCGTCGGCGCGCGCGTGTCGGGCGACGATCGCACCGCACCGGGGCTGACGCCGGACGAATCGTTCGAAATCGTCCGGCGCCTCGATCGTCTCGGAAAGCTCGACTACTTCACCGTCGTCGGCGGAACGATCGAAACGTATCGCGCGCGCGGCGTGACGATCCCGTCGGCGTACTATCCGCTCAAGACGTTCGTCGATCTCGCGGCGAAACTCCGCGCGGTAGTCGCGACGAAGCTCGTCGTGACCGGCCGCATCGTCACGCCCGAAGACGCCGAATCCGTGCTCGCGAGCGGCGCCGCCGACTTCGTCGGCATGACGCGTGCGTTGATCGCCGATCCCGAGTTACCGGCGAAGAGTTCGGGCGGACGGCGCGACGAGGTGCGCGTCTGCATGGGATCGGGAGAAGGCTGCATCGACCGACTCTATTTCGGAGCGACCGTGCGCTGCGTTCAGAACGCCGTGATCGGGCGAGAGACGATGTGGGGCGGCGCGCTCGCCGCGGTCGACGAACCGCGCCGCATCGCCGTCGTCGGCGCCGGCCCCGCCGGCATGGAGACGGCTCGCATCGCCGCGCAACGCGGTCACCGCGTCAAGTTGTTCGAGAGAGAGCGCGAGGTCGGCGGCGCGATCCGCTTCGCGTCGCGGGCGCCGGGATGGGAGAATTACCGCACGGTGATCGACTGGCTCGGGGCGGAGATCGATCGGCACGGCGTCGAGGTGAGTCTCGGATACGAAGCGACGGCCGAACTCCTCGACGCGGAGGCGGCGGACGCGTACGTTTTCGCCACGGGCGCGACGGCTCGCCGGTCGTACGTCCCCGGAAGCGACGGCGACGGCGTCTTCACCGCGGCGGACGTCCTCGCGGGGCGCGTCGAGTTGGCGGGATCGCGCGTGCTCCTCATCGACGAGACGGGTTACACGATCGGTCCCAAAACGGCCGATTTTCTCGTGCGGCGCGGCTGTTCGGTGGAGATCGTCACGCAACAGTATTCGCTCGGCGAGACGATCGGAACGACGCTCCGCGCGGCGCTCCTCGAGCGACTGCTCCGCGCGGGCGTCACGATCACGCCGATGACGGCCGCGGTGCGCATCGACCCGGGAGCCGTCCGCGTCCGTCACGTCCTCACCGAGGCGGAACGCGAAATTTCGGTCGATGCGGTCGTCGTCGCGGCGGGCGGCGTCGGCAACGATGCGCTGTACAACGCGTTCGTCGCACGCTCGGCCGCGCCCGGCGGACGGCCCGACGTCCACATCATCGGCGATGCGGCGGCGCCGCGGCATCTCCGACACGCGATCGCGGAGGGCGCGAAGGTCGGGCGCTCCCTATAATCCGGTCGCGTCCGCGCCGTCCGTCGCTTCCGAATCCGCACGGCCGACGCCCTTGTGGCCGTGTCGCCGCAACAGCTCTTCGCGATTCGCGACGCCTTCGGCATCGTAGAGCTCGCGAATGCGATTCTTGATCGTCCGCCGCGAAACGCCCAAGCGATCGGCGACGATCTGGTTCGTCGCCCCGTGCGCGAGCAGATCGAGGATCAGCGTACGTTGGCGACTCCGTTCGTATCCGCGACGCGGACGACCCGGCCGCGCGCGCAGGTCGGCGAGGCGCCGCGCTTCGTACGAAGCGCCCATCGTTTCGAAGCGACGCCGCGCCTCGCCGATCCGGCCCGAGAGCTCGATGCATCGCACCGCCGCGTACGTCCACTCGATGCGCTCGAAAAAATACTGCGCCTCACCGGCGAGGCGCTCCGCCTTCGCCGACTCGCCCGCGCGAGCCGCCAGGCGCGACGCGAAGAGAAGTCGGTGTGCCGCGGCGACGGGATGCTCCGCGGGAAAGCGTTCCAACAGGCGCGTCGCATGCGCGACGTCGTCGGGATCGCCGTAGGTCGCGACGAGCGGGAGCAACATCCACGCGCAATCGGGCGACGAGAGGCGGCGGATCCCCGCGGCGAGCAGGTCGCCCGCGTCGTCCGACCTCCCGGTACGCAGGTAGTAGTCGACGTACGTCGCGATCGCGGGGCCGACCGAATAATCGTCGCACGACCGCAGCACGAGCGCCGGCACGACGTCGTCGGCGGCCCGCCCGCGCAGGTCCGCGTCGTCCGTCGCGAGCGCGATCGAGAGTCCGACCCACGACCGCGTGGCGTACATCCAACGATGCGTCGCGGAACTTCGGAACGCGCGGGCGACGAGTCGCGTCGCGCCTTCGAGATCGCCCGTGAGATAGGCGGCCCACGCGGCACGACTCGCGCAAAACGGACCCTCCCACGTGAGCTGCAACGCTTCGGCGAGCGCGAGGCCTTCCTCGTAGATCGCGCGCGACTGCGAGACGTGACCGCTCGACTGGAGCGCGTAGCCGTAGTAGATCGTCGCACGCAACAGGACGTAGCGATCCGCGCGGCTCCGGCAGATGTCGAACGCCAACTTCGCGTGATGGACGTGCAGGGCCGCGTCCCCGAGCGCTCCGTGGACGTCGCCCTTGATCGCGAGGTACGAGACGAACGATCCGATGTCGGCGAGTTCGCTCACGTTCTCGGCTCGCAGGAGCAGGGCGAGCGCCGCGCGTGCGTCGCCGAACTGCAACGTCGACGTCGCACGCCGGAGAAAACTTCGAAACGCTTCGGCCGACGAATTCGGAACCGCGAGCGTCTCGAGTCGATCGTCGTAGGTTCGCGCGCGCTCGCCGTCGAGTTCGATCCAGGCGAGCCACGAGAGCCAATCGAGGGCGTCGGCCGCACGCTCGGGATCGTCGCTCGCGGCCTCGCGAGAGACGCGCTCCAAGGCTTCGAACGCTTCGCCGACTCGGCCGGCGATCGTCAACGCCTTGCCGCGAAGGAGCATCACGTCGAGCGGCGTCGGAGCCGCCGCGATCGCGGCCGCCGTCTCCACGAATTCGAGCGCGGATCGATGGTCGCCGAGCGTGATCCGTCGTTTCGCCGCGGCGGAAGCGAGGGCGACCGCTTCGGCATCCTCCCGACGCGAAACGCAAGCGGCGATCCGCTCGCGGACGTCGTCCGCCGCATCGGGCTGCCATGGCTCGCGATCGAACCGCTCCACGCTTTGAACGTCCATCCGTACTACCGTCTCCGCACGACTTCATCGTGCGCGATGAAACACGGATGACGACTGCCGTGCGAGGCGGTCGGCCCCCTTTTTTTGCCCCCCTGCGGGGCCATGTTCGCGCGCCCGAAAGCGCCTATAATCGGATTCGGTTTCGCGAAGCCGACGTCGTGCGTTTCGTACGGCCGCCGCGTCGTCCGCCGTACGATCGTCGGCACGGCGGTACGTCGGAGCGCGCGGCTCGAGATCTCGCGTGCCGTCGTGAGGCGTGGGGATGATCTTCGATCTCGGTATCGTCGGACTCGGTGCGATGGGGAGTGCCGTATTCGATCATGCATCCCGTCGCGGGCTCAGCGTGCTCGGCATCGAGCAGTACGCGCCCGCGCATGCGTTCGGATCGTCGCACGGCAAAGCGCGCATGATTCGGAAAGCGTATTTCGAGGATCCGGCGTACGTCCCGCTGATCGTGCGCGCCTACGAGCTGTGGACCGATCTCGAGCGGCGATCCGGCGAGTCCATCCTACGGAAGACGGGCGTGCTCGTCGTCGGATCCGAAACCGGCGCGACGGTTCGGGGCGTTCGCGCGAGCGCCGAGCGGCACGATCTCCCGATTCGCGTTTTCGATTCCCTCGAACTCCGCCGCGCGTTTCCGATGATGCGGCCGTTACCGGACGAGCTCGGCGTATTCGAAGCCGACGGCGGCTTTCTGCGACCCGAAGCGGCGATCGGCGCGCAGCTCGCGTCGGGGATCGCCGCCGGAGGACGCGCGCGCTTCGACGTTCGCGCGATCGACTACGCGCTCGATCCTTCGAAGCATCTCGAACTGCGTCTGGGGAACGGCGAGCGCGTTCGCGTGCGCAAGCTCGCGCTCTGCGGCGGTTCGTGGCTCGCCTCGCGAGCCGAGGCGCTCGGCATCGAGATCGCCGTCACCCGAAAGGTGCAGATCTGGTTCGCTCCCGACCGTCGCACGGACGTCTCTCCGGCGCGATGCCCCGCGTTTCTCCTCGAACGGGCCGAGGTGCCGGGGATGCTCTACGGATTTCCCGACGTCGGCGACGGCGTGAAGGCGTCGTTCCATAAGGGCGGCGCCGTGACGACGCTCGATGCGATGGATCGAACGATCTCCGACGCCGACGTCTCGCCCGTCCGAGCGGCGTTGCAGACGCTGATCCCGGGAGCCGGGGCGACGGTGCTCGGCGCGTCCGTCTGCGCGTACGATATGACTCCGGACGAGCATTTCGCGATCGGCGCGCACGCGGCGAACGACGACGTCATCATCGTCGGCGGGTTCTCGGGCCACGGCTTCAAATTCGCGCCCGTCGTCGGCGAGATCGTCGCGGATCTCGTGGCGGACGGCGGCACGCGGTTCGACATCGATTTTCTCTCGCCGAGACGCTTCGCGCGAGACGCGACGAAGCCGGGCGCGCGCCCGTGATCCTCGCCGTCATCCGGCCGATCCCGGCGACGACGGACGCGATCGTGCCGTCGCGGAACGCGAGCGACCTGGCGCGCGTGCGCGGCGTATGATGCCGGGCGAGCGTTTCGCGTCGTTGCATCGCGAGGTCTCGGCGTACGTCCGCCGCGCGCTCGGTCCGAGTCTGGGCGAGATCCATGCGGCGCGAGACGTCGTCGTCTCGCCCGATCGTTCGCGGATCGCCTTCACGGCGACGATCCTTCCGGCGCTCGACGTCCCCGCCGTCACCCGCGTCGCGATCGTCGCGGTGTCGGACGGCTCGTGCGTCACGTTGCCCGGCTCCGGAAACGATCGCTTACCGCGGTGGTCGCCCGACGGTGCGACGCTCGCCTTTCTCTCGGACCGCGGGTCACCGGGCCGAGACCGTCTCTATCTCGTCGACGCCGCGCTTCGCGGCCCCGTCGTCGCGGCGCCCGAGATCGCGGGCATCGTCGAAAACGTCGCGTGGTCGCCCGACGGCCGGAGCCTCGCGATCGAGAGCACGAGCTTCGGTGCCGATCGCGCCGGCGTCGACGGATCCGGCACGCACGTCGGCGCCGACGTCGCGGCGCCGTCGGCGCCGACGGTGGAGCGCTCGCTCGCGGATTCGTGGCGTCGACTGTGGATCTGGGAGACGAGCGGGGCCACGATCGCGCGCGTCGGCGACGACGCGTTCGCGGTATGGGAAGCCGCGTTCTGCGGGCCCGACTCCGTCGTCGCGGTCGTCTCCGATGGGGCGCACGAAGGCGCGTGGTACGGCGCGCGCGTCGAACGGATCGATATCCGGACCGGCTCGCGCGCGGTCGTGTACGGGTCCGCGGACGATCAGGTCGGGCTTCCGAGGGCGGATCCGTCGGGCCGATCCGTCGCGTTCGTCCGCGCGTGTTGCAGCGATCGGAAGATCGTCGCCGGAGAGCTGATGATCGCCGACCTCCCGTCCGGAAACGTCGCCGCGATCGACACCGCGGGCGTCGACGTCACGCAGCACGCCTGGCTCGACGAAACGACGCTCTTCTACGTCGGCATCCGGGGGTTCGAGACCGTCGCCGGGCGACGTCACGCCGACGGCACGACGACGACGGTATGGGAATCGCGAGAGACGTGCGGGACCGTCTATCCCGACGCGTTTCCGATCGGCGACGACGCGTTCGCGTGCGTCGTCGAGTCCTACGATCGCTTTCCCGCGATCGCGATCGTGCGCGACGGCGGGCAACGCGTCGTGCGCGATCTCGCGCACGACGGCTCGGAGTACGTGCGCGGCCGTAACGGGCGAATGGAAGAGACGACGTGGAAGGGCCGCGACGGTCTGGAGATCGGCGGCTACGTCGCGATCCCGACCGGACCGGGGCCGCATCCGCTCGTCGTGCTCGTCCACGGCGGTCCCGTGTGGGCGTACCGCAATACGTGGTCGATGTCGAACGCGTTCACGCCGCTGCTCGTCGGGCACGGCTACGCGGTGCTCCATCCCAATCCGCGGGGGAGCGCCGGTCGCGGAGCGGACTTCGCGCGACGCGTCCGCGGCGACATGGGCGGCGAGGACGCGCACGACATCGCGCGCGGCGTCGAAGCCTTGATCCGGCGCGGCATCGCGGATCGCGCGCGCGTCGCGGTGACCGGCCGGAGCTACGGCGGATACATGGCGGCGTGGCTCGTCACGCAGACCGACCTCTTCGCCGCCGCGATTACGATGTCGCCCGTCACGAATTATTTCTCGCAGCACTTCACGTCGAACATCCCGGAGTTCGACGAGCGGTTCTTGCGCGATTCGCCGTACAATCCGACCGGTCGCCACCACTCGCGCAGCCCCGTCTTCTTCGCGTCGAACGCGACCGCGCCGACGCTCAACATCGCGGGCGCGCGGGATCGCTCGACCCCGCCGACGCAAGCGCGAGAGTTCCATCGCGCGCTGCTCGAAAACGGCGTGACGTCCGAACTCGTGATCTATCCGAACGCCGGACATCACATCGACGATCTCGATTCGCAGATCGACGTCTGCACGCGAATGCTCGCGTGGCTCGACGCCTTCGTGCGCGATCGGGCGACCGACGATCGCGGCCCGACGTCGATCCCGGCATCGACCGACGCGAGCGGCCGCTGATCTCGCGCCTCTTCCGATCCCGCGGGCGTTTCGTTCGAACGATCTCCGGTCGTCGGGCGCCCGGCCGAGAACGCGACGGGCTCGGTACCGAACCGCTCGACGACGCGCCGGACGAAAAGGAGCCGAGGCCCGCAAGAAATGCGGGGAGGTCCGACACCGGAGCGCTCTCAATCTAGAATCGATGTCGCGTTTTCTGTCGCTCCTGTTCGTCGCGTCGATCGTCTCGCTCGCCTCCGTCGCCCGCGCCGATGAGGGCATGTGGACCTACGACAACTTTCCGAGCGCGAAGGTGCAACAGGCATACGGCTTCACGCCCTCCGCCGCGTTGCTCGACCACGTGCGAAAATCGTCGGTGCGCATCGCGGGCGGCTGTTCGGCCTCGTTCGTGTCGCCGCAGGGACTCGTGATGACGAATCACCACTGCGTCGTCGGATGCGTCGGTCAGTTGTCGACGGCGCAAAAGGACTACGTGCAGTCCGGATTTCTCGCCGCGACCGAGGCGAACGAGATCGCGTGCCCGGATTTCGAACTCGACCAGCTCGCGCGGATCGAGGACGTCACGAAAACGATCGTCGGCGCGACCGCCGGAAAGACCGGCGGCGAGGCGAACGCGGCGCTCCGCGCGGCCGAAGCGCGGGTCGAGGCGACGTGCGGGACCGATCCCGCCGTCCGCTGCGACGTCGTCTCGCTCTATCACGGCGGCGTGTACGATCTCTATCACTACGAGAAGTTCACGGACGTGCGGCTCGTCTTCGCGCCGGAATACGGCGTGGCGCAATTCGGCGGCGATCCCGACAACTTCAATTTCCCGCGCTTCGATTTCGATATCGGCATCCTGCGCGCGTACGAGAACGGCAAACCGGCGGCGACGCCCGATTACTTGAAATGGAGCGCGAACGGCTCGAAGGCGGGCGATCTCGCGTTCGTCTCGGGAAATCCCGGTCGGACGCAGCGCGAGCTCACGGTCGCGCAACTCGAATACACGCGCCGGTATTATTTTCCGCGCGTGTTGCCGTATCTCGCCGAACTGCGCGGGATCGTGGAACAGTTCGAGACGCGCGGGCCCGAGCAACTCCGGGAAGCGCACGAATTGCGATTCTACGTCGAGAACGCGTTCAAGGAATTTCTCGGCGAACAGCGCGCGCTCGAAGATCCGGCGTTCTTCGGCCGCAAGATCGACGAAGAGACGCGGCTTCGCGCGGCCGTCGCGGCGAATCCGCAAGCGAGCTCGCTCGCGGGGTCGGCGTGGGACGATCTCGCGGCGTTGCAGACGCTCCGCGCCGAACTCGATCCGCGCGAGGGCACGGTGGAGTCGTCGGCGTTCACGAACGGACTGCTCGGCGACGCACGTTCGCTCGTGCGGGCCGCCGCCGAGCGTACGAAACCGGCGGGCGAACGACTCGACGGCTATCGCGACGCGCAACTCCCCGAACTGCGCGAACAGCTCGGCGCGAAGGTTCCGGTCTATCCCGATCTCGAGGACGTGACGCTCGCGTTCGCGTTCGCGCAGATTCGCGAACGGCTCGGCACGGACGACCCGCTGACGAAAAAGATCCTCGGCCGAGAATCGCCGACCGAACTCGCGCATCGGCTCGTGAGCGGGACGAAACTCGCCGACCCCGCGGTGCGGACCGCGCTCTACGACGGTGGCCAAAAGGCGATCGACGCATCGACCGATCCGATGATCGTGTTCGTCCGCGCGCTCGAACCCCAAGCGCGCGCGATCCGCAAGGACTACGAGACGCGGATCGACGCGCCGACGCGCGTCGCGGCCGAGAAGATCGCGAAGGCGCGCTTCGCGGTGTACGGCACGAGCGTCGATCCCGACGCGACGTTCACGCTACGCCTGAGCTACGGCGCGGTGAAGGGCTTCGACGCGAACGGGACGCCCGTCGCACCGTACACGACCATCGGCGGCCTTTTCGAGCGCGCGACGGGCGCCGAGCCGTACGTCCTCCCCGCGAGTTGGCTCGCGGCGAAATCGTCGCTCGATCTCGCGACGCCGATGAACCTCGTCACGACGAACGACATCATCGGCGGTAATTCCGGAAGCCCGCTCGTCGATCGGAACGGCGAGGTGATCGGACTGATCTTCGACGGCAACATCTACTCGCTCGGCGGCGATTTCGGTTACGATCCCGTGCGCAACCGCGCCGTCTCGGTCGACAGCCGCGCGCTCCTCGCGGGGCTCTCGAAGGTGTACCACGCGGATCGGATCGTCCGGGAGATCGACGCCGCGCGCCGATGACGGAGCTCTCGCGCGCGCGGCCGCGGATCGACCGCGCGCGCGTGGCGATCGCCGCGCTCTTTTTCGTCAACGGCTTCGGCTACGGCGTGTGGGTCGCGCACATCCCGCTTTTCAAAGCGCGTCTCGGCGTCACGGACGGACCGCTCGGCTTCGCCTTACTCGGCGCGGCCGCCGCGTCGCTCGTGACGATGCCGCTCGTCGGTGCGGCGATCGGACGTCGCGGGTCGCGCGGGATCTGCGCGACGGCGGCGCTCGCCGCGTGTCTATCGCTCGTGTTGCCGTTCCTCGCGCCGACGTATCTCGCGTTCGTGTTCGCCTGCATCGCGATCGGCACGGCGTACAGCGCGTTCGACGTCGCGATGAACGCGCAGGCCGTGGCGCGCGAGAAAGGCGGCGACGGCGCGCCGCTCATGTCGTCGTTCCACGCCGCGTTCAGCTTCGGCGGACTCGCGGGATCGCTCGGATCGTCGTTCGCGATCGCGCGCGGATCCTCGCTCGCGACGGACGGGATCGGCGTCGCGGCGCTCTGCGTCGCGGTCGCGCTCGCGACGCTCCCGTATCTCCTCGCCGAGCGCGGATCGCCCGGCGGCGTGGCCCGACGCTTTCCGCCGCGCGTCGTCGCCGCGCTCGGAGCGATCGCGTTCTTCGGTCTCGTCGGCGAGGGCGCCGTCGCGGATTGGAGCGGGATCTACCTGCGCGAGTCGCTCGCGGCGGCCGCGGCGACGAGCGCGGCCGGATTCGGCGCGTTCAGCGTCGCGATGGCGCTCGGGCGTCTCTTCGGAGACCGGATCGTCGCACGGTTCGGCAGCCGTCGCGTCCTCGTGCTCGGCGCGACGCTCGCGGCGTCGGCGCTCGCGCTCGCGCTCGTCGCGCGAACCCAGCCGGCGGCGTTCGTCGCGTTCGTGCTCGTCGGCTTGGGACTCTCGAACGTCGTGCCGATCGTGTTCAGCCTCGCGGGCGACATCCCGGGTCTGGGGCCGGGCGTCGCGATCGCGGCGGTCTCCACGTTCGGGTACGTCGGCTTCCTCGTCGGGCCGCCGACGATCGGACTCTCGGCCGACGCGTTCGGGTTGCCCGCGTCGCTCGGTCTCGTCGTCGCGAGCATCGCCGCGATCGTCGTCGTCACGCCGCTCGCGCTCCGGCGAAAAAAAATCCGTGAAGCACCTCACGTTACCGGTCGATTCCGACGATAACGTGACAAAGGGGGTACGGCGCACGGTATGAAGAGCGAGCGTCCGGCGGGATTTCCGGCAGATGTGGTCCCCGTCACGGTCGTCGTCACCGTCCGGTCGCCGGCCTTTCTCGCCGAAACGCTGCAGAGCGTCTGCGCGCAGACGATGCGCCCGAGCGAGATCCTCGTCGTCGACGACGGCACGTCGCTCGTCGCACGCCGCGTCGCGGCCGATTTCGGCGCGACGGTCGTTCCGGTCGCGCCGGGTACGAACGCGTGGAACGCGGGGATCGCGCGCGCGACGTGTCCGTGGATCGCCTTCGCGTCGAGCGGCGATCTCTGGCACGCGCTCAAACTCGAGCTGACGTACGCCGCGCTCAAGCGCGCGCCCGGACTCGGTTTCGCGTTTAGCGAGTACGAAGAGATCGACGCCGACGGCGAGTCGCTCGGCGCGCGTCTGCGCGAGTTCGAGACGAGCGAATCGCTCGACGCCGACACCCGGCGCTGCGATCGCGACGCGTTGCTGGAAACGCTCGAAAACGAAGATCCGATCCCGCTTTCGACGGTCGTCGTGTTGCGCCAACTCGCGCGCGAGGCGGGCGGCTTCGCTTCCGGCGGCCGCGACGCATCGGAGTACGAGTTCTACCTCCGCTGCGCGCACCGCACGGGATGCGTCGTCGTGCAGTTGCCGATCGTCTCGTATCGCAAATCGCTCGAGAGCGACGACGAGCGCGCGGCGCGGCTCGAGCGCGGTGCGGTCGCGCGACGCGTCGAGACCCGGGCTCCGGCGGGGACGCCCGAGCCGCGCCCGACCGCGGGATCGCGCGTCGGCGTCATCGCGGGATCGCTCGTCGCGCGGGCCCTCGCGGGATTCGACCGCGGCCGCAAGGGCGAGGGTTCGGACCGAACGCGAGCGTAGCGCGCGCGGGTCACGGGAGCCGCGACGGGCGGCGCCAAACCTCTCGGGCCTGCCATGAACGTCCTCGATCGGCTCGAAACCACGCTCCGCGTCCGCGGCGGCCACGCCTTGCGCGGCTCCGTGGAGACGCACGGCGCGAAGAACGCGGCGCTCCCGATCATGGCCGCGGCGCTCCTGGCGAAAACGCCCGTGACGTTGCATCGCATTCCGCGCATCACCGACGTCTCGGTGATGTGGCAGTTGCTCGAATCGCTCGGCGCGCAGGTGCGCTCGGCCGGGACGAATTCGATCACGATCGACGCGTCGGGCGTCGCGCAACACCGCGCGCCGTACACGCTCGTGCGCAAGCTCGCGGCGTCGTTCGATCTCGTCGGGCCGTTACTCGGTCGCTTCGGTCGCGCCGAGGTTCCGCTTCCGGGCGGTTGCGTGCTCGGCACGCGCGCGACGGACATGCACGAGACCGCCTTCAACGCGCTCGGCGCCGACGTCTCGAACGCGCACGGGTATCTCATCGCGACGAGCCCGCAGGGCCGCCTGCACGGCGCCGACATCGCCTTCCGCCAACCGAGCGTCGGCGCGACGAAGAACGCGTTGCTCGCGAGCGTGCTCGCCGAGGGGACGACGACGCTGCGCAACGTCGCGATGGAACCCGAAGTCGTCGATCTCGCGAACTTCCTCATCGCGATGGGCGCGCGCGTGGCGGGGCAAGGCACCGACACGATCGTCGTCGACGGCGTCGCGGAATTACACGGCGTCGAGTACGAGGTGATCGCGGATCGCATCGTCACGGGGACGCTGTTGCTCTCGGGCTGCGCGACGCGCGGCGACGTGACCGTCACGCGCTGCGTCCCCGAACACCTCACGGCGACGCTCGAGAAGCTCGAGGAGTGCGGCGTGGAGGTGACGACCGGGACCGATTGGATTCGCGTGCGCGCGGAACGGATCGCGGGCGGCACGGACGTCCTCACCGCGCCCCACCCGGGTTTTCCGACCGATCTCCAACCGCCGATGCTGAGCTTTCTCTGCACGGCTCCGGGCCGGAGCGTCGTCGAGGAGACGATCTTCAACGCGCGCTTCTCCTACATCAACGAACTCGTCCGCATGGGTGCCGACGTCCGCGTGGCGATCGACAACAACACGGCGTTGATCCGCGGCGGATTACCCCTCTCGGGCGCGCCCGTCGAAGCGCCCGACATCCGCGCGGGTGCGGCGCTCGTCGTCGCGGGGCTCGCGGCGCAGGGCGAGACGGAGATCATCGGGCTCGAATACGTCGATCGCGGCTACGAGCGACTCGAGGAGATGCTCTCCGCACTCGGCGGCGTCGTGCAACGCTCGAGCGGGATCGCGCACGTGACGGAACCGCTCGGCACCTACGAGACGACGGTCTACCCGAAAGTCGTGTAGCGGTCGTCGGACGATTCCGCGGCCGTCTCGGACTCGCGCGCTCCGTTCGATTCGAGATGTCGCCGAACCTGAGGAAACCGCTCGCTCACCCCGAAAGCGAACGGGTCGGCTGGGGCGCAGGGACGCCCCTTGAGGAGATGTTTCATCGATATCGGGATCGATCTCGGCACGGCAAACGTGCTCGTGTTCGTCAAAGGCAAAGGCATCGTGCTGCGCGAGCCCTCCGTCGTCGCGAAGGACGTCCGCACCAATAAGACCCTCGCCGTCGGTGAAGAAGCCCGACAGATGCTCGGGCGCACGCCGAGTAACATCCAAGCCATCCGCCCGCTCCGCGACGGCGTCATCGCCGATTTCGAAGTCACCGAGGCGATGCTCAACTACTTCATCAAAAAGGTCACGCGGAGCCGCTCGTTCCTCGATTCGATCCTGCGGCCCAAACCGTCGGTGATCATCTGCGTCCCGGCGGAGATCACGAGCGTCGAGGAACGCGCGGTCCGCGACGCGGCGAAGCTCGCGGGCGCGCGCAGCGTCGAGATCATCGAGGAGCCGATGGCCGCGGCGATCGGCGCGGGTCTGCCGATCGACGGGCCGAGCGGCAACATGGTCGTCGATATCGGCGGCGGCACGACCGACGTCGCGGTGATCTCGCTCGGCGGGATCGTCGTCTCGCAGTCGTTACGCGTCGCGGGGAACAAACTCGACGAAGCGATGATCCGGCACATCCGTCGCGTCTACAACCTCATGATCGGCGAACGCACGGCGGAAGACATCAAGATCCGGATCGGGAGCGCCTACCGGCTCGAACAGGAGATCGTCATGGAGATCCGCGGCCGCGATCTCATCAACGGTCTGCCCAAGACCGTGAAGATCACGAGCGAGGAAGTTCGCGAGGCGATCGCCGAGCCGTTGCAGTCGATCGTCGAAGCGGTCAAGGCCGTGCTCGAAAAAACGCCGCCTGAGCTCGCGGCCGACATCATCGATCGCGGGATCATCCTCACCGGCGGCGGCGCGCTCTTGCGCGGGCTCGACACGCTCCTCGGCGAGGTCACGGGGATTCCGGTGATCGTCGCGGACGATCCGCTCTCGTGCGTCGCGATCGGCACGGGGTCGAGCGTACGGCTGTAGGTCGACTGCTCTCCACGAAATCCGACCGTCCGTCGACGATCGCCGAAGAAGCGGCGACCGTCGTGCGGCGCGGCGGGACCGTCGTCTTTCCGACCGACACGGTCTACGGCATCGGTTGCGATCCGCACAGCGACTCCGCGATCCGCGCGATCTACGCCTCGAAAACGCGACCCGCCAACAAGCCGCTCTCGCTCCATTTCGGCACGGTCGAAGAGTTACTCGAATACGCGTCGGCGAGTCCGCTCGCGATCCCGCTCGCGCGCGCGTTCCTGCCCGGGGCGCTCACGATCGTCGTCCGGCGCCCGAGTTTCGTGCCGGCGGCGGTGAGCGCCGGGCTCGCGACGGTCGGCCTGCGCGTCCCCAAGCACCGGCTCTGCGCGACGATCCTCGCGGCCTGCGGGCCGCTCGCGGCGACGAGCGCGAACGCGAGCGGGTCTCCCGCGTTCGTCGGCGACGCCGGCCGACCGAGCGACGCCGTCGACGCCGACTTGTGGATCGACGACGGGCCGACGCCGTTACGCATCGAATCGACCGTCGTCGACGTTTCAGAGGGCGACGTCCGCATCATCCGTGAGGGTTCGATCACGAAAAGCACGATAGTAACCGCACTCGGGAGCGAGGCGTGAGACGGATCCGCGCGGCCGCCGTCGCGCTCGCGCTCGCGCCGACCGTTGCCGCGGCGACGCCGCAGAATCCGAGCCCGCCCGTGAACTCGACGCTCAACCATTTCGCGGGCTTCGATACGATCAAGACGGCGCAGTTCCACTACAACCTCAACGACGGCGACTTCAAGTTCCCGTCGCACTTCTTCGCGACGCGCGAAGGGACGGATATCGCGGCCGATCAGGCGAGCGGGAATTCGCAACGCAAGCTCCTCCACGCGGTCGGCCACGTCGTCGTCCATCAGACGCAAGCGTCGGGTTCGATGAGCGGCAAAGAAGCGAGTCTCGCGCAGCGCCCGTCGACGCTCACCTGCGACACGCTCGACGTCGACGGCACGCGCCAACTCTACACGGCGACCGGGAACATGCACTTCTCGCAAGACGGCGGTCGCGAGGCGACGTCGGATCGCGCGGTGCTCGACGAGTCGAACCATCACCTCCACATGGAGGGGCACGTCCACGTGCGCGAGGGCGAACGTTCGATCGATGCGGACGTGCTCGACTACGACACGAACACGGGCCAAGTCGACGGAAACGGCGACGTGACGATCACCTCGCCCGTCGAGACGCCGCAACCGGGTCTCGCGCCGCCGCCGAAAAAATCGAAGAAGAAACGGATCCTCTAATGTCGGAAGCGAGCCGCTAACGGCACGCTCGGGCGACGCGGTCGGGCTCTTCGAGCGGGATACGCCGGGTCCGCTCGCGGCCCGCATGCGTCCGCGGACGCTCGACGAGTACGTCGGCCAAGACCATATCGTCGGCCCGGGGCACGCGCTGCGGCGCGCGATCGAAGCGGATACCGTTCCGTCGATGATCCTCTGGGGTCCGCCCGGCACGGGAAAGACGACGCTCGCGGAGATCGTCGCGAAGACGACGGGCGCGAACTTCGTCGGTCTCTCGGCCGTGAGCGCCGGCGTCGCCGACCTCCGCGCGGTCGTCGCGGACGCGAAGCGCGCGCGGACGCTCGGGAAACGCACGGTGCTCTTCGTCGACGAGATCCACCGATTCAATAAGGGGCAACAGGACGCGGTGTTGCCGTACGTCGAGGACGGCACGATCGTCTTGATCGGCGCGACGACGGAGAACCCGTCGTTCGAAGTCAATTCCGCGCTCCTCTCGCGCTCGCGCGTGTTCGTCTTGCGCGCCCTCTCCGACGACGACGTGGAACGGCTCGTCCGACGCGCGCTCGACGATCGCGAACGGGGGCTCGGCGCGGACCGCGTCGCGATCGACGACGAAGGTCTCGGCGCCCTCGTCCGGCTCGCCAACGGCGACGCGCGCGTCGCGCTCGGGACGCTCGAGTTCGCCGCGAGCGCGGCGTCGCGCGATGCGGAGGGCGTCGCGCGGATCGACAAGGCGCTCATCGCGGATGCGTTACAGCGCCGGATCGTCGCGTACGACAAGAAGGGCGACAACCACTACGACGTCATCAGCGCGTTCATCAAGTCGGTGCGCGGGAGCGATCCCGACGGCGCCGTCTATTGGCTCGCGCGGATGATCGATGCGGGCGAGGATCCGCTCTTCATCGCGCGCCGCATCGTGATCCTCGCATCGGAAGACGTCGGCCTCGCGGATTCGCGCGGTCTCTCGGTCGCGATCGCGGCGCAACAGGCCGTCCACTTCATCGGGATGCCGGAAGGCTTCTATCCGCTCGCGCACGCGACGCTCTATCTCGCCACGGCGCCGAAATCCAACAGCGTCGGCCGCGCCTACAAGGCCGCGCTCGCCGACGTGGAAGCGACGCGTAACGATCCGGTTCCGCTCGCCTTACGCAACGCGCCGACGGGTCTCATGCGGACCCTCGGCTACGGCGACGGCTATCGCTACGCGCACGACGACTACGCCGCGACCGCCGCGAGCGGCGACCTGCCGCCGCCGGAACGTTTAGAGCCGTACCTTCCGGAGAACCTCCGCTCGCGCGCGTATTTCGAACCGGGCGCGCAGGGCGAAGAACGGCGGCTCGGTCCGTGGATCCGCGAGCGTCGCGG